>DATBUG010000119.1:0-11143 GCA_036516315.1 Citricoccus sp. | reverse complement strand
CCGGTCGCATGGCGCCCCAGGAGGGAGTCGAACCCCCGACCAAGAGATTAGAAGGCTCCTGCTCTATCCACTGAGCTACTGGGGCTGGGCCCGGCCATTCTACCGGCCGTCCCGGGCTCCACAGGTCACGGGGTCCGGCGGGTTGTCCCGTCGGGGCATCGGCGCCCTGTCCGGGACCGGTCCGGACCGATGTGCTGGGAGGCACCGGGCACACCGCCCGCCCGGCGTCGAGACGACCGTCGCGACGCCGGCCCACCAGCCGGCCGCGGCCGGCTCACCGAAAGGCCGAATCATGAGCGAACACATCACCGTCCGTGGCTTCGTGGCCACCGATCCGCAGGTCCGCATGGCCCAGGCCGGCTTCTCGGTCGGAAACTTCCGGCTCGCGGCCACGGACCGCCGCTTCGACCGCGAGGCCAACGCCTGGGTCGACGGGCAGACTAACTGGTTCACGGTCAACATGTTCCGGGCCCTGTCGCTGAACGCGGGTGCCTCGCTGGCCAAGGGCATGCCCGTGATCGTCACCGGCCGGTTGAAGGTGCGGCCCTGGGAGGCCGGGGACCGTTCCGGCACGGCCGTGGAGATCGAGGCGGACTCCATCGGCCACGACCTCTCCTTCGGCACCGCTCGCTTCTCCCGTTCCAGCGGGCGGACCCAGGAACCCGCCGCCGCCGGCGAGCCCGCCGGACCGACGGAGGGGGCAGACGCCGGTGCCGACGGCGAGGACCACGGGCTCGCCGATGTCGACGGGCAGCGCGTGGACCGGACCACCGGAGAGCTGGTGGAGGAGGCAGGGCAGAGCGCGGAACCGGACGCCGGGACCGGCGAGGAGGATCGGGATCTGGCGCTCGCCTGAGAGCGCCGGTGCGGCCACGGTGGCCGCCGTCCGGCACCGATGCGGGAAATGCGGCGGCCACCGACTAGCCTTGAGCACATGGCGGAATTCATCTACACCATGGTCAAGGCCCGCAAGAAGGTGGGCGACAAGCTGATCCTGGACGACGTGACGATGTCCTTCTATCCGGGGGCGAAGATCGGCATGGTCGGCCCCAATGGCGCGGGCAAGTCCACGATCCTGAAGATCATGGCCGGGCTGGACCAGCCCTCCAACGGTGAGGCCCGGCTCTCCCCGGGGTACACCGTGGGCATCCTGCTCCAGGAGCCCCCGCTGAACGAGGAGAAGGACGTCCTCGGCAACGTGCAGGAGGGCGTCGGGGAGATCCTCGGCAAGATCCAGCGCTACAACGAGATCTCCGAGCAGATGGCCGATCCGGACGCCGACTTCGACGCGTTGATGGAGGAGATGGGCAAGCTCCAGGAGGAGATCGACGCCGCCGACGCCTGGGACATCGACTCCCAGCTGGAGCAGGCCATGGACGCCCTGCAGCTGCCGGACCCGGACGCTGACGTCACCAAGCTCTCCGGCGGTGAGCGCCGCCGCGTGGCCCTGTGCAAGCTGCTGCTGCAGAAGCCGGACCTGCTGCTGCTCGACGAGCCCACCAACCACCTGGACGCCGAGTCGGTCCAGTGGCTGGAGGGACACCTCTCGTCCTACCCCGGCGCGGTCATCGCCATCACCCACGACCGGTACTTCCTGGACCACGTGGCCGAGTGGATCGCCGAGGTCGACCGCGGCCGGCTGTACCCCTACGAGGGCAACTACTCGACCTACCTCGAGAAGAAGCGTGCACGCCTGGAGGTCCAGGGCAAGAAGGACGCCAAGCTGGCCAAGCGCCTCAGCGAGGAACTCGAGTGGGTCCGGACCAATGCCAAGGGCCGCCAGGCGAAGTCCAAGGCCCGCCTGGCGCGCTACGAGGAGATGGCCGCCGAGGCGGAGAAGACCCGCAAGCTGGACTTCGAGGAGATCCAGATCCCGCCGGGCCCGCGCCTGGGCACCCAGGTCATCGAGGCGAAGAACCTGAAGAAGGGCTTCGGGGACCGCGTCCTGATCGAGGACCTGTCCTTCTCCCTGCCGCCGAACGGGATCGTCGGGATCATCGGCCCCAACGGCGTCGGCAAGACGACCCTGTTCAAGACCATCGTCGGCATCGAGCCGCTCGACGGCGGCGACCTGAAGGTCGGCGAGTCCGTGAAGATCTCCTACGTGGACCAGTCCCGCGGGGGCATCGACCCGGAGAAGTCGTTGTGGGAGGTCGTCTCCGACGGCCTGGACTACATCAAGGTCGGCAACGTGGAGATGCCCTCCCGCGCCTACGTCTCCGCGTTCGGCTTCAAGGGCCCGGACCAGCAGAAGAAGGCCGGGGTGCTCTCCGGCGGTGAGCGCAACCGCCTGAACCTGGCGCTGACGCTCAAGGAGGGCGGCAACCTGCTGCTGCTCGACGAGCCCACCAACGGCCTGGATGTCGAGACGCTCACCTCCCTCGAGAACGCCCTGTTGGAGTTCCCGGGCTGTGCCGTGGTCATCTCCCACGACCGCTGGTTCCTGGACCGCGTGGCCACGCACATGCTGGCCTACGAGGGCACCGAGGAGAATCCGGCGAACTGGTACTGGTTCGAGGGGAACTTCGAGTCCTACGAGGCCAACAAGGTGGAGCGGCTCGGCCCGGACGCGGCGCGTCCGCACCGGGTCACCCACCGCAAGCTCACCCGCGACTGAGCTCCTCCTGCACCGGCAGTCCGCACGGCGGTTCCACCACGACGGTGGGGCCGCCGTGCGCCATGTGGGGGATCAGACCGTGGCCAGGCGGGCGTTGCCCAGGGTGCCGGTGTAGTGTCGCCGGACCGTCAGCTTGCGTTCCAGGTCCCGGATGACGGCACCGGCGAAGTCCTTGCCGTAGAGCTGGAGGCAGGACCCGAGCCCGCCGGGGGAGAAGACGTTGACCTCCATGAGCTTGTCTCCCACGATGTCCAGGCCGACGAGGAACATCCCGTCGGCCACCAGCTTGGGGCGGACCAGTTCGGCCAGGTTCAGCATCTCGTCGGTGACCCGCACCGCCTCGGCCGTGCCGCCGGCCGACATGTTGGAACGCACCTCGCCGGTGGCGGTCCGGCGGCGGAAGGCAGCGTACTTGCCCCCCACCTGCAGGGGCCGGCCGTTCATCAGCAGCATCCGGACGTCCCCGTCGACCGCCTCCGGGAGGTATTCCTGGGCCACCACGTACCCGTCCCGGGCGATCGCCTCCACGATCTGCTTGCGGTTGGGGGACTCCTTCCGGTCCACCACGAAGACTCCCGCCCCGCCGGAGCCCTGCAGGGGCTTCAGGACGGCCTTGCCGCCCATCTCGTCCAGGAACCCGGTGATCAACCCCAGGTCCCGCGAGATCAGGGTGCGGGGACGGACGAGTTCCGGGAAGTGCTGGAAGTAGGCCTTGGACAGCGCGTTGGCCAGGGTGAGCGGGTCGTTCACCACGAGCACGCCCGCCGCGGCGATGAGCTGACCGAAGGCCACCGCGGCCAGGGAGGCCCACGGCCGGTCCTTCGCGTCGTCGGCCGGGTCGTTGCGCAGCAGCACCACGTCGAAGTCCGTGACCGGCAGCTGCCGGGCGGCCTGGGCGCGCTGGACGTCCGCCAGGTACCGGCCGAGCGAGCGGTAGCTGCGCGCCTCGGTGCCGTGGGCCCGGACGGAGAGCGTGCCGTCCGGTTCGTAGGAGAAGTCGCCGGTGCCGGTCAACAGGGCCTCGTGCCCGAGCTGGGTGGCGGCCATGGCCAAGCGGGTCGTGGTGTAGGTGGGCTTCTCGGTGGCGACGTCGTTGACGACGAATCCGATCCTCATGGGCTCTCCCAGCAACTCATCCGGCTCCCGCGGCCCCGGGCGTGACCGGTGGGGGACCGCCCCGGCTGACCAGGTCGGCCGGATCCTGCAGCCCGGCGGTCTCCTCCAGCCGGAGCAGGCAGTCCGGCTCGGTGAGCCACCGGGGCGTCAGCCGGGGCGGTTCCAGGACGCCGCAGTCCCGCAGGTGGGTCACCAGGGGGAGGTCCTGCAAGGAGAACTTGCCCAGCAGCAACAGCTCCAGGGAGCCGCCGGAGCGCAGGTGCTCGACGAGGTCCAGCACCCCGCGCAGGTAGATCGCGTCCTTGGTCAGCCCGCCCGAACGGAAGGCGCGCATCGTCGTCGTGAACGCCGAGGACGCCGGGATCCCGTCCGCCACGAGTGCCTCGTGCGCCTCCCGGAAGCTGGCGCCGACGATCATGCGGTGCACGGTGATGGCGCGCGCAGCGAGCTGGCGCAGGCGGAACGCCGTCAGCCCGCCGCTGGCGACCTCGGCCAGGACCGCCAGCCCCTCCTGGGTCTCGTCGTAGCGGGACAGCCCGGTGCCCATCACCTTGATCGGCTGGGCTGCACCGTTGACCTGCGTGACCAGGTGGGTGCCCACCTCGTGCTGGATCAGCGCGTGAGCGCGCAGGCGCTGCACCTTGGTGCCCGGGCCCATCAGCAGGGACTCCCCGGAGACCATCACCCCGGAGACGTCCTTGCGGACCTCGGCGTGCATCTCGATGTCCGCGTCCTGCTCGCGGTAGTAGTCGATCTCCGCGTGCGCGAGCTGCAGCAGGTGCTGGGCGTCCAGGGACTCCCCAGCACCCTCCGGGCCCGTCACCGTGCGCATGATGTGATCGGCGGTGTGCCGCAGGGAGGGGGTGATCGCCCCGTAGAGCTCGATGCTCAACTGCATGAAGTCCGCGCTGTCCCGGGCCTGCAACATCTCGATCTGCAGCCCCAGCTCGCGGTGCTTCTCGCGCAGCAGCGTGCCGAGCACCGGGTCGTCCACCTCCCGCAGGGGCATGTCCCGCAGTACCTGGCGCAGCACGTCCGGATCGTCCTCGAGCGTCCGGTAGCCGAACTCCGGCAACTCCCCGGTGGCCAGGAACTCGGTGCGCGCCTGCTCCACGTTCAGGGGGGTCACGTCCAGCAGGAACCGGAAACTGCGCGAGACCAGGGCCAGCTCGTGGTCGATCGCGCGGTCCCGCAGGGAGACGGCGGTCCCGTCCCGCCCAGCGGTCATGGCGTCGGCACCTTCACGTGGTCCAGGGCCTCCGTGACGGCGGGGACGGTGGCGGCCAGCGCGGCGGCCAGCTGTCCCAGGTGCGCCTCGTCCACCGCGGCGCTCCACTCGTCCATGAAGGTCTTCTTGAACTCGAGGGCGAGGACACAGCCGCTGTCCGGGAAGCGCCGGTGCACCCAGCGGGCCTGGTTCTGGCCCCAGAACCGGACGTTCTCGCGCACGTCGAGCCGCCGGCCGATGGCCGGGATGAGCGGTGCGGCCATCGCCTCCACGAACGCGTCGACCACGGGGATCCACGGCTGGCGGTCCAGGCTGCCGGTCCCCACGTTGACGTCCGGGGTGGCCTCGGACGGCTCGGGATCGGCGTCCGGCCCGGCCCTGCGGTGGTTGTACGTGTGCAGGTCGTAGACCACGAACGGGCCCCGGGCCGCCAGCCGGGCCAACCGCCGGCCCAGTTCCGCGTACCACGCGTCGTGGACCCGCCGGCTGCCGCAGGCCACCTCGGCCGGCGGCGTCCCGTCCCGCCACACGCGCAGACCCCAGCAGTGCGCCGGGTCCGCGTACACGCACGAGGCGCGGGGCCGGTTGAGGTCGGCCTCGAAGCGGGACCGGTGCATCACCATCCCGGACCGCAGGCCGGCGGCAAGACGGTCCGAGTGCAGGTCCTCCTCCCGGCGGCGGGTGGCCTCGTCGAGGACCATCAGCGCCCGGACCTGCTCACGCAGGTCGTGTCCGGCGTGGACGGCGGTGAACACGACCTGGCCGTCCCACGGTCCGATGACGCTGAGGATCCGCCCCGGACGGGCGGTGGCCGTCCCCGTTCCCATGGCGCACAGTAGACCACGCCGGCCGGTGGGGGACCAGTCCCGGGGCGCTCAGCGGTGGGGCCGCCAGGCGGTCTTCAGGAACAGGTCCTGGACGGCGCCCTGGACCCGGGACCGGGTGTCCGTGGGCACGCGCAGCATGCCCTCCTGGGACGCGGAGGCCACCAGCTCCCCGGTGCGGGCGTAGATCCGGCCGTGGCTGAGACCGCGGGCCCCCTGGGCGGTGTGGCTGGTCTGCACGTAGAGCAGCCACTCGTCCACCCGGGCCGGGCGGTGCCACCACATCGCGTGGTCCAGGGAGGCCACGCTCATCCCCGGCCGGACCCACGCCAGGCCGTGCCGGCGCAGGATGGGTTCCAGGAGGGTGTAGTCCGAGGCGTAGGCCAGCGCGGCCCGGTGCAGGTTCGCGTCCCCCTCCAGGGAGGAGAAGGTCTTCATCCAGACCATGTTGGTGGCCACCCGCTCCTTGCCGGGGGACGCCTCGATCGGGGAGTCGACGTGCCGGATGTCGAAGGGCCGGGCCCAGGACCACTCCTGGGCGACCGGGTGCTGGATGTGTCCCAGCCGCTGGGAGGTGGTCGGCAGCGACTCCGGGTCGGGCACGCCGGAGGGCATGGGGGACTGGTGGTCCAGCCCCGGGGCCGGTTCCTGGAACGAGCAGATCAGGGACAGCAGGGCCTTGCCGTCCTGCTTGGCGTGCACCCGCCGGACCGAGAAGGACCGGCCGTCGCGCAACTGCTCCACCGCGAAGGTCAGGGGCTTGAGTGCGTCGCCGGGACGGATGAAGTAGCCGTGCATCGAATGGATGTCCCGGGCGGGGTCCACGGTGCGGATCGCGGCCATCAGCGACTGGGCCATCACCTGGCCGCCGAACACCCGTCCGCGGGCCTGGGGCGGGGTGTGGCCGGTGTACAGGGTCTCCCCGGTGTTCTTGTCCTCACCGTCCGCGGTCAGGGTCAGGACCTGGCGCAGCACGTCCGTGGGGTCCTCGGGGAACCGCTCGCGCTGCCGGCGCACTCTGTCAGAAACCATGGACCGTCCCTTCGACCACGACGACGGACTACCTGTAGGTAACCTGCCTGCCAGTCTAGCGGCCGCCCCGGTGGGCGCCGCGATGGGACAATGGTGGCCATGTCCGCCGCAGACCCCACCCCCGCCGGTTCCACCCCGTCAGAGCCCCACCGCCGCGCGCCCCGGCCGGCCGCCTCGATGCCCCACCTGGTCCTGGAGGACCGCGAGGCCGTGGCCGACCTGGAACGCTTCGCCACCCGGGCCCGGACCATGGCGGACACCGGCATGCGACTGCAGGTCAGCGGCACGACCCTGGCGGCGTGGGTCTCCGTCCTGCAGCCGCGCGGGCTCGGGGACCGGGTGCCGGTGGTGCTCGGGCTGCGCACCTTCCGCCTGGACCGCGCCGAGGCGGACGGCTGGGACGAGGTCTACCCGCTCTCCTCGGTGCTGGAGCGCCTGGCGCGGATGGCCTCCACAGGCTCGACCGCCTTCACCCTGCCCCCGGTCACCGAGCCGGCCCCGTGGACGGCGGTGACCCCGCCGCGCCGGGCCTGGGCGCCCGTGGCGACCGTGGCGGACGACGAACTGCAGCAGATCGCCCAGGACGGCATCCGGGAGCTGGGCGCCGCCCTGCCCCAGGACCCCGGGGCCTCGATGGTGGCCCAGGCCCGGGCCGCCGTTTGGGGCCGGCTGCTCGGCGGCAGCTCCGAGGAGGCCGGGGACGGTTTCCTGCCGGCCGGTGCGGCTTTCGCCGCCCAGGGGCTGGGATTCCTGACCCCCGGGGGCGCGACGGCGGTGCACACCTCGGGGCCGTGGGTGCGGCTGTCCAGCCCCGCCGGCTTCGTGCTGAGCCGGCGGCCGATGGCCCTCTAGCGCCTCAGGAGGAGTTCACCATGGAGTGCGCGGCGCGCTCCAGGTAGTCCCACAGTGTCTGCTCGTGCAGGGGGGACAGGCCCAGGGAGTCCACGGCCGTGCGCATGTGCCGCAGCCAGGTGTCCCGCGCGGCGAAGTCCACCGTGTAGGGGGCGTGCCGCATCCGCAACCGCGGGTGCCCGCGCTGCTCGCCGTAGGTGCGCGGGCCGCCCCAGTACTGTTCCAGGAACATCCGCAGCCTCTCCTCGGCCGGCCCCAGGTCCTCTTCCGGGTACATGGCGCGGAACTCCGGGTCCGCGGCCACGCCCTCGTAGAACACCCGCGCCAGCTTCGCGAAGGTCTCGTGTCCGCCGACCTGGTCATAGAACGAGGTGCCCTGCTCGGCCGGGGCATCCTGGGCGCCCGGAGCGTCCTGGGCCGCCGGAGCCGACGGAGCGGCCGGAGCCGCCGGCGCACCGGCCGCCGGCATCATCCCGGGCCGGTTCTCCAGCCCGGTCACCCGGCTGGGGGCCTTGCCCTGACGCGGTTTGAGCACCGCGATCGGCGCGCCGAGACGGCTGCCGAAGTCCGGCAGGTGGCGCATCTGGCGGACCTGCTGCGGGGTGATGGTCACCGGGAAGGTCACCGAGCGGGCGATGAAGCACCGCTCGTGCGCCGTGGCGTGCAGCGCCTCGGCGGCCTCGCGCTGGGACTCATCGGCCAGCCAGACCTCCGGGAACAGGCTCGCGGAGGTCACCGAGCCGCCGTCGGGACCGAAGGTGAGCACGCACTCGGCACGGCAGGACAGCCCGGTCACCACGATCCCCGCGGCGGTGGCCGCCTGCAGGTAGGACAGCAGGTGGCACTCGGCGAGGGCGGCCAGCAGCAGCTGCTCCGGGTTCCAGCGCTCCTCGTCCCCGTGGAAGGCACGGGCGGCGGATCCGGAGAGCTCCCCGGGCCCCTCGGCCTGGATGACCACGTCGCGGTCGTAGTCCTTGTACCCCGAGGTCCCGGTGCCCCGGTTCCCGGTCCATTCAGCGCGTAGAGAGAAGGTATGGTCCACCCCTCCACGCTATCGCGAGCGGCCCGCTGCCGTGGCCATCCACCACCCGGTCCCCGGCCGATCCTCAGCTATCCCCAGCTATCCCCGGCCTGGCGGGTTCCCGCGCCGCTGACCGGCGGCGTTGACGCCGACCGTAGACTGACGGCAGGAGGCAGCATGCACACGATCCATCTCCTCACGATCTCCGACCGCGTCTCGGCCGGGACCGCTGAGGACACCGCGGGCCCTCGGGTCCGCGCCCTGCTGGCCGAGGCGTTGCCGGACTGGCCCCTCAGCCACCAGGTCGTGCCCGACGGTGACGTCCCGGTGGGCCAGGCCGTCGCGGTGGCCTGCGCGGGTGGGGCCCGGGTGGTGCTGACCCTGGGCGGCACCGGTGTGGGCCCGCGGGACCGGACCCCGGAGGCCGTCACGCCGCTGATCACCCGGTCGCTGCCGGGTATCCCCGAGTTGCTGCGGCAGGAGGGGCGGGACCAGACCCCGGCGGCGGTGCTCTCGCGCGGGGTGGCCGGCATCGTGGACCCCGCGCTGCCGGACACCCACCGTCCCGTGGTCGTGATCACCCTGCCCGGGTCGCGCCGGGCGGCCGAGCAGGCCGTCCCGCTGCTGGCCCCGCTGCTTCCCCACCTGGTGGACCAACTCGACGGAGGCGACCATGACCGGCACTGACCAGGACCTCGAGGTCTCCGGGCCGGCCCGGGCTGCGGCGGGGGCCACAGTGGTGGCCACGGTCACCGACCGGCCGCTTCAGGTCGCCGCGCTGGAGTCCGCCGTCGTCACCTCCTCGTGCGGGGCGTCGCTGACGTTCACCGGGATCGTGCGGGACCACGATCCCGAGGCCGAGGGCACCGTCACCTCCCTGGACTACACCGCCCACCCCGACGCCGAGCGGATCCTCGGTGGGATCCTCGCCCGGTACCGGCGTGACCCGGCCGACCCGGCCGGTGAGGTGCGCATCGCCGCCGCGCACCGGATCGGTCATCTCGAGGTCGGTGACCTCGCCCTCGTCGTCGCGGTGGCCAGCGCGCACCGGGCCGAGGCCTTCGAGACCTGCCGGGCCGTGGTGGAGGACATCAAGGCCGAGGTGCCCATCTGGAAGCGCCAGCACACGGCTTCCGGCACGGCGCACTGGGTGGGACTGCCATGACCGGCATTCCCGTCACCCTCACCACCCGCACCGTGACGGCTCCCGGCGCGGCGCCGGCCGGAGCCGGCACCCCGGATCCGTCGGCCGGCCCCGAGGCGGTGCGGCTGTTGCCCACCCGTCCCGAGCTGGCCGACGTCGTCCGACGCCGGCACACCCGGGACGGGCTCCTCGCCGAGGCGCTCACGGACGGGTTCGGCCGGGCCCACCGGGACCTGCGCGTGTCCCTGACGGACAAGTGCTCGCTGCGCTGCACGTACTGCATGCCCGAGGACGCCGGCCCGTTCACGCCCCGGGAAGAGCTGCTGGACGGCGCGCAGATCGAACGCCTCGTGCGGATCGCCGTGGACCACGGCATCACCGGCGTGCGCCTGACCGGCGGTGAGCCGCTGCTGCGACCGGACCTGGAGGACATCGTCGGGCGGCTGGCCGCGATCGAGCGGCCCGGCGGCGGGCGGCTGCCGATCGCCATGACCACCAACGGGATCACCCTCGACCGCCGGCTGCCGGCCCTGCAGGCCGCGGGCCTGAGCCGGGTGAACGTCTCGCTGGACACCCTGGACCCGGGCCGGTTCCACCGGCTGACCCGCCGGGACCGGCACGCGGACGTGCTGGCCGGGATCGCCGCGGCCCGGGACGCCGGGCTGCGCCCGCTCAAGCTCAACGCGGTGGCCATGCGGGGGGTCAACGAGGACGAGCTGGCGGACCTGGTGGCCTTCGCCGTGTCCCAGGACGCGCAGATGCGCTTCATCGAGCAGATGCCGCTCGACGCCGGCCACACGTGGCGGCGGGACCACCTGGTCTCCGGCGAGGAGATCCTGGAACGGCTCGCGGGCCGCTTCGACCTGGCCCCGGTGCCCGGCCGGGGATCCTCGCCGGCGCAGGTGTACACCGTGGACGGCGGCCCCCACACGGTGGGGGTCATCGCCTCGGTCTCGGCCCCGTTCTGCGGGGACTGCGACCGCCTGAGGTTCACCGCCGACGGGCAGCTGCGCAACTGCCTGTTCGCCCGCGAGGAGACCGACCTGCGCACGCTGCTGCGCGAGGGCGCCTCCGACGCCGAGCTCGCGGCCGCCATGCACCTGTCCGTGGCGGCCAAGAAGGCCGGGCACGGCATCGACGACCCCGGCTTCGTCCAGCCCGGGCGGGGGATGAACGCCATCGGCGGCTGAGCCGAGGCCGGCCAGCCATGGCCAGTACGACGTCCTCGCCCCGGTGCCACGGCAGCGTGGTCTCGATCGCCAGCGCCGCCGGCCTCGTGGGCGTGGCGCGGCAGACGGACTACTCCGCC
>DATBUG010000118.1:0-2034 GCA_036516315.1 Citricoccus sp. | reverse complement strand
GGCCAAGCTGCCCGTGGCCGAACGCCGGGGGATCCCGCACCACCTGCTGGACGTGCTCGACGTCACCGAGGAGGCGTCCGTGGCCTGGTTCCAGTCCACGGTGCGCGCGGTCATCGAGGACCTGCTCGCCCGGGGGCGCCGTCCGGTGCTCGTCGGCGGGTCCGGGCTCTACGTGCGGGCCGCCCTGGACGAGCTCGAGTTCCCGCCGACCGATCCCGGCGTCCGCGCCCGGTACGAGGAGCTCGCCCACCGGCTCGGCCCCGACCGGTTGCGTGACCACCTGCGGGAGGTCGACCCCGTCAGCGCCGAGCGGCTCGGGGACCTGCGGCGCATGGTGCGAGCGCTCGAGGTGCACGAGCTCACCGGGCGGCCCTTCTCCTCGTACATGCCGCAACGGGTCTACCTGCGGCCCACCGTGCAGGTCGGCCTCGACATCGACCGGACCCTGCTCCACGCCCGTCTGCACCAGCGCGTGGTCCGCATGGTCGAGGCGGGGTTGCTGGAGGAGGTCCGGGTCCTGGACGCGGCCGGGTTGCGCCGGGGCCGGACCGCCTCCCGGGCCATCGGCTACGCCCAGGCCCTCCGCGTCCTGGACGGGCAGGCGGACCTCGGCTGGGCGATCGAGGACACCGCCACCGCCACGCGCCGGTTCGCCCGGCGGCAACTGACCTGGTTCCGGGCCGACCCGCGCGTGCGGTGGTTCGATCCCACCGAGGCGGGCCTGGTGGAACGCGTGCTCGCGCACGTGCACACCGACGCCCCCGCCTAGACTGGATCCATGACCCTGCCGATCTCCCAGGACCCCGACCGCCTGCGGACCGCCCTCGACCAGCTCAGCGGACTGCACTTCACCAAGGGGCAGGGGACGGGCAACGACTTCGTGCTCGTGCTGGACCGGGACGGGGAGACCGAACTGTCCCCGGACCACGTCGCGGCCCTGTGCGACCGCCACTTCGGCGTCGGCGGGGACGGGCTGATCCGCGTGGTCGAGTCCCGGCACCTGATCGAGGGACGGGACCTGCTCCAGGAGAACCCTGAGGCGACCTGGTTCATGGACTACCGGAACTCGGACGGCTCCGTGGCCGAGATGTGCGGCAACGGCGTGCGCGTGTTCGCGCACTACCTCGTCGCCCGCGGCCTGGTGGACCTGGCCCCGGGGCAGGCCCTGACCATCGGCACCCGGGCCGGGGTGCGCACGGTGAGCCGTTCGGACGACGGGTACGCCATCGACATGGGGCTGTGGGCGTTCATCGACCCCGAGCTGGCCCACGAGAGCGCCTCCGACTCCCTGGTGCTCGCCGCCGGCCTGGTGGACCCGCGCCCGGCCCTGAGCATCTCCATGGGCAACCCGCACACCGTCGTCGCACTGGCCGAGCCGGGTGAGCTGACCGCCCTGGAGCTGACCCGGCAGCCGTCGGTGGACCCGCTGCCCCCGAACGGCACCAACGTCGAGTTCGTCGTCGCCGCGGATCCGCTGTTCACCGACGGCGTGGGCCGGGTGGACCTGCGCGTGCACGAGCGCGGCGTCGGCGAGACCCTGTCCTGCGGCACGGGCGCGTGCGCCGCGGCCGCGGCCGTGCGGGTCTGGGCCGGGGACGACTCCGCCACCCGCTGGCAGATCGGCGTGCCCGGCGGCACCGTCGGCGTCGACTTCGTCCCGCAGCCGGACGGCACGGAGCACGTGGTGCTCTCGGGCCCCGCCGCGCTGGTCTTCGACGGCACGGTGCAGTGACGCTGTGACTCACCCCCGCTGGGCCGTGCGCCCCGAGAACCACCACCACGGAGCGGACGCGGCGGCCGTGCGGCACGTGGTCGAGGCGGCGTTCCCCACGCCGGCGGAGGCGGACCTCGTGGACGCGCTCCGGCGGGACCCCGAGGCCTGGCTGCCGGAGTTGTCCTGGGTCGTCACCGACGTACAGGACCCCGGCGCCGGCCCCGTGGGCCACGCCCTCATCACCCGCTGCCGCGTCGGCGGGCGGCCCGCAGCCGCGCTCGCCCCGTGCTCGGTGCTCCCCGGCCTCCAGGGCCAGGGCG
>DATBUG010000117.1:0-8932 GCA_036516315.1 Citricoccus sp. | reverse complement strand
GGCCGACCCGCTGGTGACCATCACGGACCTGACCAAGGTGTATCCGGTGCGCGGCGGGGAGGACTTCTACGCGGCCAAGGACGTCAGCCTCGAGATCCCGCGCGGCACCACCGTGTCCATCGTGGGCGAGTCCGGGTCCGGCAAGACGACCACGGCGCGGATGCTGCTGAAGCTGATTACGCCGACGTCGGGATCCATCACCTTCGACGGCCGGGACGTGCTGGACCTCGACCGGGCGGGACTGCGGGACTTCCGCCAGCGCGTGCAGGCGGTGTTCCAGGACCCGTACTCCTCCCTGAACCCGATGTTCACGGTGGGCCGCATCATCGAGGAGCCGCTCGCGGCCTACCGGCGCGGTGGGCCCCGCCAGCGGCGCGAGCGCGTGCTCGAGCTGATGGACCAGGTGGCGCTGCCGTCCTCCATGTACCGGCGCTACCCCGCCGAGTTGTCCGGCGGCCAGCGGCAGCGCGTGGCGATCGCCCGCGCGCTGGCCCTGCATCCGGACCTGATCGTCTGCGACGAACCGGTCTCCGCGCTGGACGTGCTCGTCCAGGACCAGATCCTCACCCTGTTGCGGTCTCTGCAGGACGAGCTGGGGCTGAGCTACCTGTTCATCTCCCACGACCTGGCCGTGGTGCGCCTGATCTCCGACTACGTCTGCGTGATGAAGGACGGGGAACTGGTCGAGGCGGCCACCAGCGAGGAGGTCTTCACCAACCCCCGGCACCCGTACACCC
Organism: Citricoccus sp.; assembly: GCA_036516315.1. Lineage (GTDB taxonomy): Bacteria > Actinomycetota > Actinomycetes > Actinomycetales > Micrococcaceae > Citricoccus. The sequence goes on along the minus strand of DATBUG010000117.1, from coordinate 8,195 downwards.
GCCGGTTGCTAGCCTCGATCCCGGGCAACGAGCTGCAGATCGACACCGGCGTGGCCTGAGGCCGGCCCGCCCGGGGCCTGACGCTCAGGCCGGGGTGGTCAGCGGCCGGCCCGCCGGGCCTGCCGGCGGCCATGGACGGTGAAGTAGAGCACGCCCGCCAGGACCACCACGGTCGCCAGCACGAGGTACATGGTGCCGTACCCGGAGGCCGAGACGAGCGCGCCGAGGGCGACCGGGCCCAGGCCCACCCCGACGTCCATGAGCAGCAGCAGGGTGGAGATCCCGGTCCCCAGCTGGTGCGAGGGCACCGCGCGGACGGCGATCGCCTGGGCGGCCGGCATCAGGGTGCCGTAGCCCAGGCCGGTGAGCACCCCGGCGGCCACGACGTGCCAGTCCGTGGTGGCCACGGCCAGCAGGGCCAGGGCGAGGGCGAAGCTCGCCAGCGCCGGGTAGACCACCACGTTGTCCCCGCGGCGGTCCTGGAGGGGCCCGAGGACGAAGCGCATGACCAGCATGGCCGCGGCGTAGGCGAGGAAGAACAGGCCCGCGCCGGCGGTCACCCCGCGCCCGGCGGAGTAGGCGTTGAGGTAGGTGATGACCCCGGCGTAGCACAGGCCGACGAGCAGCATGAAGCAACCGATCGGCACCACGGCCGGATGGGCGACCGTCTGCAGGGACAGGCGGGCACGCCGGGACGGACGCTGCTCCTGCGCAGGCCCCGCCGCGGCGGGCTCGGGGCGGGGAGCGCGCAGGAACAGGGCCAGCACCAGGCTGAGCACCGAGACCGCCAGCGAGGTGACGAAGACCAGGTCGTAGCTGAACTGTCCGGACAGGAACAGACCCAGGGCCGGACCGATCGCGGTGGCCAGGGTGGTTCCCAGGGCGAAGTACCCGGTGCCCTCCGCGCGCCGGGTGGCCGGGATCCGGGACTGGGCGATCGCCATCACCGCCGTGCTGGTGACGGCGTAACCGATGCCGTGCACCATGCGCACCACGATCAGCGCCGTCAGCGAGGCGACGGGCAGGTAGGCGGCGCAGGCGGCGACCACCAGGACGAGGGAGACCAGCATGGTGCGGCGATGGCCCCAGGTGTCCACCAGGTGGCCGGACACGAGCCGGGCCGCCGTGGCGCCGACGACGAAGGCGCTGGCCGCGAACCCGCTGGCGGCGTCCGAGGCGGCGAACTGCCGCACCGCGTACAGCGCCATGGTGGTGACCAGGACGTAGAAGACCAGGAACTGGGAGAAGTTGACCAGCCAGGCCAGCACGAAGGTCGGCGTGACCAGGGCGGGTGGGGCGCCGGCCGGCCGGGCGCCGGCGGCCGACGCATCGGCCTGCCGGGAGGCGGAGTCCGGGGTGCCGGTGTGCGGGGTACCGGAGTCGGCGCCCGCCGGGCGATCGTGACGGGTCTCGGGCGGCAGGGAGCGGTTCCTCAACGGCATGCAGCATTTGTACCATACAAATTGTATGGTGCAATAAAGCGGTGCCTTCGGGTCACCGTGCCGACGGCCGGCCGTGACGGGCCGGGAAGGAGAACGACCGCATGGACGCCAGGCCCCTCGAGGCCCTCGTGTACGAGCACATGCTGCTCTCGCGGTACGCGCTGCAGGGCGCCCCGCCCTACGGCCGCGAGGCACCCATCGACCGCAGCGCGGCGGTGCTGCTGGCACGGCTGGAGGCGGAGGGACCCCTGACGGTCGCGGAACTGGCCCAGGCCTTCGACCTCGACGTCTCCACGGTGCACCGGCAGGTCGCCGCGGCGATGCGCAACGGGCTCATCGAACGGATGCCGGACCCGGCCGGCGGTGCGGCCCGCAAGCACCGCCCCAGCGAGGAGGGCGCCCGTCGCCTCGCCGCGGAGCTCGAGGCCCGCCGGGCGGCGTCGGACCGGGTGACGGCCGACTGGCCGGATGAGGACCTGGCCACCTTCGTGCGGCTGCTGCGCCGGTTCAACGAGGGCGTCGAGCAGGTCCGGGGACGCCCCTGGCCCCGGCCCGAGTGAACCGGACGGGCTAGAGCTGCCCGTTCTGCTGGGCGACCTGCCGGGTGAGCTGGGCGATCGCCATCTCCTCGTCGGTGGGGACCACCAGCACGGGGATGGCGGAGTCCTCGGTGGAGATCACCCGGGGCGCGTCGGAACGCTCGAGGTTCTTCTCGGCGTCGTACTCCACGCCCAGCGGCTCGAGCCGGTCCAGCACCGTGGCGCGGAACGGGGCCGAGTTCTCGCCGATGCCGGCGGTGAAGACGATCGCCTGTGCGCCGCCGACGGCCACGTGGTAGCCGCCGATGTACTTGGCCAGGCGGTAGGACGCGACCTTGATGGCGGTGCGGGCCCGGCGGTGCCCGGCGTGGGCGGAGTCCAGGACCTGGCGCATGTCCGCGTTGCCGGACATGCCCAGCAGCCCGGACTCGTTGTTCAGCACCCGGTCCATCTGCTCGGCGTCGTAGTGGTGGTTGCGGATCAGGTGCGTGATGATCGAGGGGTCCACGTCCCCCGAGCGGGTGCCCATCACCAGGCCGGCCAGCGGGGTGTACCCCATGGAGGTGTCCACGGACTTGCCCGCACAGATGGCGGTGGCCGAGGCTCCGTTGCCCAGGTGCAGGATGACCGCGTTGAACTCCTCCCGCGGGATCCCCAGGGTCTCGGCGGCGATCCCCGTGACGAGGTCGTGGCTGGTCCCGTGGAACCCGTAGCGCCGGATGCCGTTCTCGGTGTAAAGCGCGTCCGGCAGGGCGTACCGCCAGGCCTCCTCCGGCATCGTCTGGTGGAACGAGGTGTCGAACACCACCACCTGGGGCATGTCCGGCCAGCGGTCCGCGATGGCGCGCAGGCCCTGGGCGGCGGCCGGGTTGTGCAGCGGGGCCAGCGGAGCGAGCCGCTCGATCGCCCGGATGACCTCCATGGTCACCAGCGCCGGCGCCTTGAACCGCTCGCCGCCGTGGACCACGCGGTGGCCCGCGGCGTCGATCTGGCGCTCGCCGATGATCTCCTCCAGCTCCTGGTTGACCCGGTCCAGGGCCTCGGCATGGTTGTCCACCCCGGATCCGGGGACGCCGATGCGTTCGACCAGGCCCTGGGCGATGACCGGCTCGGCCGGTTCGGTGCCGTCCGGTTCGACCTCGCGCAGCTGGTACTTCAGCGAGGAGGATCCGGAGTTGATGACGAGGATGAGCATCTCGGGGCAGGGCCTTTCTGGTGGCGTGCGGGATCAGTCGCTCTGGGCCTGGATGGCTGTGATGGCCACGGTGTTGACGATGTCGTCCACCGTGCAACCGCGGGAGAGGTCGTTGACCGGCTTGTTCAGGCCCTGCAGCACGGGCCCGACGGCGACGGCGCCGGAGGACTGCTGCACAGCTTTGTACGTGTTGTTGCCCGTGTTCAGGTCCGGGAAGATGAACACGGTCGCCTGGCCGGCCACCTCCGAGTCCGGCATCTTCGAGGCCGCCACTGAGGCGTTCACGGCGGCGTCGTACTGCAGCGGGCCGTCCACCTTCAGCTCGGGGTGGGCCGAGCGCACCAGCTCCGTGGCGGTGCGCACCTTGTCCACCGCCTCCCCGGAGCCGGAGCCGCCGGTGGAGTAGGAGAGCATGGCCACGCGCGGGTCCACGCCGAACTGGCCGGCGGTCACGGCGGAGGCGGCGGCGATGTCGGCCAGCTGCTCCGCGTCCGGGTCCGGGTTCACGGCGCAGTCACCGTAGACCAGGGCCCGGTCCGGCAGCAGCATGAAGAAGACCGAGGACACGATCGAGACGCCGGGGCGGGTCTTCACGAACTCCAGCGCCGGCCGGATGGTGTTGGCGGTGGTGTGCGCGGCCCCGGAGACCATGCCGTCCACGTCACCCAGCTGCACCATCATGGTGCCGAAGTACGCGCCCTCGGTCATCACCTCGCGGGCCCGGTCCAGGTCCACGCCCTTGTGCGAGCGCAGCCGGGCGTACTCCTCGGCGTAGCGATCGCGCTCGGGGGCGGTGGCGGGGTCCATCAGCTGCAGGCCGGTCAGGTCGACGCCCTCGCGGGCAGCGACCTCCCGGACGCGGGCATCGTCGCCGAGCACGACCAGGTCGCAGACGTCGCGGCGCCGCAGGATCTCCGCGGCCCGCAGCACGCGGGGGTCCTCGCCCTCCGGCAGCACGATCCGCTGGCGGTCGGCCCGGGCGCGCTCGATCAGCCCGTGCAGGAAGCGCAGCGGGGTGATGCGGCCCGTGCGCGGCAGGTCGAAGCGCTGGAGCAGCTCGTTGCCGTCCACCCGCTGGTGCCAGGCGCCCAGGGCGGCGGCGGTCTTGCGGGGCTGGGGGCTGGAGAGCTCGCTGCGCACGGTGGCGACCGCCCGCGCCGTGCCGAAGGTGTCCGCGAAGGTGGTGAAGACCGGGAAGGGCGCCTCGGCGTACAGGCGCCGGATCTGCTCGTTGGGCTCGATCCCGTTGGTGAGGATCATGCCGGAGGGGACCGGGAACTCCGGGGCGAGGGCGGAGGCGACCGTGGCCAGCACGGCGTCGGAGCGGTCACCGGAGACCAGGACCAGGGCGCCCTCGCGCAGCACCTGCAGGAAGTTGCCGCCCTCCATGGAGACGGCCTTGACCTCGGAGACGTCGCGGTCCAGGTTCGTGTTGCCGGCCACCTGGGTCAGGTCCAGTGCCGCGGCGACCTCCGCCACGGAGGGCTGGGTCAGTTCTGGCAGCTCGGGCAGGACGTAGACGGGCCAGTGGTGGCGGCCGGGGCGGATGGCCTCGGCGATGGCGTCCAGCCGGTCCTGATCGGCGCGGTTGACGATCACCGAGAGCAGCTCCACCCCGGACTCGTCGAGGGTGCGCCGGGCCAGGTCCACGGCATCGGCGACGCCGGCCCCGTCCAGGGACGCGCCGGAGACCACCCCCACCACGGGGGTGCCCAGGTGGCGGGCCAGCGCGGCGTTCAGGTCCAGCTCGACGGCCGGGTCCGCACCGGTGAGGTCGGAACCCTCCACCACGATGATCGGGGCGGCCTGTGCCATCTCGTCGAACAGGGCGACGCAGCGTTCGTGCAGCTCGTCCTCGCGGCCCTCGGCCAGCAGGCTACGTGCCTCGGCCGCTGTCAGCGCCCCGCGGGCCCGGTCGGCGTCGAGGCCGTAGGTCTCCCGCATCAGCAGGACCATGGGATCGGTGTCCACGGAGGGGCCGGGGACCACCGGGCGGAAGTACCCGATGCTGCCGGACCGCTTGTACAGCGAGTCGGCCACCCCGAGCGTGACGAGGGACTTGCCCGCGCCGCTCGTGGTGGTGGTGACGAAGATGCCCTGGGTCATGCGCGGAGCTCCTTGCCTTCCAGGTGGTTCGTGGCGGGGCCGAGCGCCCGGCCCTGGTCACCACTGTAGGTCTGCGGTTCCCGGCCCGCTCACGGCCGTCCGGCGCCTGGGTGTACCGCGGTACGCCACTAAGACGTTTTGTATACGTGTTATCCACCACAGTAACCTGTGGTGCATCCATCACCGCAAAACCCCGAGGGAACGACCATGACCGGACAACGACAGACGGACCCGGGTCATCCGGTCCACAACCCCGACATCGTGGGCTTCACGCAGGCCGAGATCGACGAGACCCCCGTCAAGGTCAAGTGGAACTCGCTCGGCCCCGGCATCGTCGCCGCCGCCACCGGCGTGGGCGCCGCGGACCTCGTGGCCACCCTGACCGCCGGCTCCCGCTACGGCTACATGCTGATGTGGGCCGTGGTGCTCGGCGTGATCTTCAAGATCGTGCTCGTGGAGGGCGTGGGCCGGTACTACCTGTCCACCGGCAAGACGATCTTCCAGGGCTGGCGCACCCTCGGGGTGTGGACCAGTTGGTACTTCGGGATCTACATCCTCATCTGGGGCTTCGTCTACGGCGCCACCGCCATGAGTTCCGTGGCGCTGCCCCTGGCGGCGCTGTTCCCCGGGGTGGACTCCAAGATCTTCGCGATCGTCTCCGGCCTGCTCGGCCTGGGCCTGGTCTGGATCAACAAGTACGGGCTCATCGAGAAGCTGATGACCGTGCTGATCGGCATCATGTTCGTGGCCGTGCTGGTCTCGGCGGCCCTGACCGCCCCGAACATCGGGGAGATCCTCGCCGGGCTCGTCCCGCGGATCCCCGAGGGCGGGGACGCGATGTTCTACGTCCTGGGCCTGGCCGGTGGCGTCGGCGGCACCATCACCCTGGCCGCCTACGGCTACTGGCTGCGGGAGAAGGGCTGGAACACGCCCAAGTGGATGAAGGTGATGCGCTATGACAACGCCACCGCCTACATCCTCACCGGTATCTTCGTCATCGCGACCATGATCATGGGCGTGGAGCTGCTGCACTCGGCCGGTCTGGCCATCTCCGCCGGGGACCGCGGCCTGCTGGACGTCGGCAACGTGCTGGCCGACCGCTACGGCGAGGCGTTCTCCCTGATCTTCCTCATCGGGTTCTTCGCCGCCTCCTTCTCCTCGCTGTTGGGCGTGTGGCACGGCGTCTCGCTGATGTTCGCCGACTTCTGGACGAACTTCCGCAAACCGGCCGACTCCCTGGACCAGGACGACGCCCCGTCCCTGCGCTCCCGGCCGGCCCGGTTCTACCTGATCTGGCTGACCATCCTGCCGATGTCCCTGCTGTTCCTGGACCGGCCGATCTTCCTGATCCTGCTCTACGGCACGCTCGGCGCGCTGTTCATGCCGTTCCTGGCCATCACGCTGCTGTTCCTGAGCAACCAGAAGATCGTCCCGGCGAAGTTCCGCAACCGCTGGTTCCACAACGTGGTGCTGGGCATCACCGCCCTCGTGTTCGTGGTGCTCGGCGGCAACGAGCTCGTCAAGGCCGTCTCCCCGCTGTGGGGCGGCGGGGCCTGATCCCCAGGCCCTTGGGCGGCCGGGGGCCGTGGGGCACACTGGTGGCATGATCGTCGCCTTCTCCGTAGCCCCCTCCGGCGCGCCCCGCGAGGGATCCGCGCCCCAGCACCAGGCCGACGACGGCTCGGTGCACGATGCCGTGGCGGCCGCCGTGCAGGTGGTCCGCGCCTCCGGCCTGCCCAACCGCACCTCCTCGATGTTCACCGAGATCGAGGGGGAGTGGGACGAGGTGATGGCCGTGGTCAAGGACGCCGTGGAGGCCGTGGCGCCGTTCGGCTCCCGCATCTCCCTGGTGCTCAAGGCGGACATCCGCCCCGGCCGCACCGGTGAACTGGACGGCAAGGTCGAGCGGCTGGAAGCGGCCCTGAAGGACCGGTGAGACGGGCCGGGACCCCGCCGCGCCACTACGTCCGGGACGCCGCCCAGGCCGACCTCGAAGCCGTCTTGGCCACGAAGGCCGCCGCCTGGCGGGAGGCCTACGGCCCGTACCGGGACGAGGCCTTCTTCGCCGCTGCCGAACGGACCCTGCCCCAGCAGCTCGAGCACTGGCGCACAGAGCTGGCGCGGGGCACCGCGCTGTGGCTGGCCGAGGACGCCGGGGGCCGGTGCGTGGGCCTGGCCGCCGCCGGAGCGCCGCGGGAGAGGGGCGGAGCCCTGCCCCCCGGACTGCCCGGCCTCGAGCTGTCCGCGCTCTACGTGCTGGCCGAGGCCCACGGGACCGGCGTGGCCGACGCCCTGCTGGAGCGCGCCATCGGGCGTCAGGCCTGTCTGGTGTGGGTGGTGACGGCCAACGAGCGGGCCCGCGCCTTCTACCGCAGGCACGGCTTCGTGGACCACGGTGATCCCGCGCCGATGTCCGGTCCCTGGGCCGGGCTGGACGAACAGCTGATGGTGCGCCGTGGCGCGTGAGCGTTCCGGCCGCCAGGCCGCGCGCCGCCGGGCCGCCTCCGCCACCGGTGCCCGGGGCGCCGCGGCCGGCGGGATCGAAGCGGGGACCTACCCCATCGACGCCGGGACGGCCCAGATCCTGCCCGACCCCTTCACGGACGGGGCCTGGCTGCTCACGCTGAACGGGGCCGAGTCCTCCCAGCTCAACCCGGACAACCCGCTGGATCTGGGCTTCGAGTACATGCGGTGGATCGCCGCCGTCGTGATGCACCGCTGGGACCCGCAGGCGCCGCTGCGCATCCTGCACCTCGGCGCCGCCGGGTGCACCCTCGCCCGCTGGGCGGCGGCCTGGTATCCGGACTCACGCCAGACGGCCGTGGAGCTCGACGCCGGCCTGGCCGCGCTGGCCCGCGAGCGCTTCGCCCTGCCCCGGGCCCCGCGGCTGCGCATCCGGGTGGGCGAGGCCGG
>DATBUG010000116.1:0-1915 GCA_036516315.1 Citricoccus sp. | reverse complement strand
GGCCCGCGTCCCGCTCCAAGACCGGCCTCGTGGGCCTGCGCCCCTACCTGGGCCGCGCCACCGACTACGACGGGTGGCTACGAGTGGATGCCCATGAACGCGCGACCGCGCCAGCAGGGCGGGCGCGTGCCAAGCTGCTCGACCGCCGGCGCATGCGCCTCCTCGCCGCGGCCGCCACCGGAGCGCCGCAGGGGACCGGCGTCGGGACCGACACAGACCCCACGGTTGCCGGGCCGACGGCCGGCGCGGACGGGGACCTGCCCGCGCTGACCATCCTGTTCGCCACGGAGTCCGGCAATGCCGAGCTGGTGGCCGAGGAACTGGCCGGGCACCTGGCCGACCGCTTCGCGGTGGACCTCGTGGACCTGGGCGGGGCGGACCCGGCGAGCCCAGGCACGGTGCTCGACCTGGCCCGCCCGCACCTGCTCGTCTGCTCGACCTACGGCGACGGGGAACTGCCGACCTCGGCACGGGCCTTCCACGCCGGGCTGCTGGCTTCCAGACCCGATCTGACGGGGTTGCGGTTCGCGGTCTTCGGCCTGGGCGACCGGTCCTACCACGCCACGTACTCGCGCGGCTCGGAGCTGCTGGTCAAGGCCCTGACCGGGTGCGGGGCGCAGCGGGTCGGCGAGTACGGCCGACACGACGCCGGCGGGCGTGAACTCGCCGCAGACCTGGCCCGGCCGTGGGCGGACGCCGCGACGCGGGCCCTGCAGACCGATCCCGTCGCGGCGCCCTGACCGGGTAGCGGGGTTCGAGGCGGACGGTACCGCTCCGGCCGGGCGGCTCAGACCGCGCCGATGCGCAGCACGGGCTTGATGGTGGTGCCGGACTTGCTGTCCGCAAAGGCGTCATCGACCTGGTCGAAGCCGTAGTACTGGACGAGCTCGTCGAAGGGGAACCGGCCCTGCTGGTAGAGCTTGATCAGCGCCGGGATCAGCTCCTGCGAGCTGCTCGACCCGCCCAGGGTGCCCACCACGCGCTTGCCCCACAGGGTGCGCATGTGGTCCAGGCTGAAGCGGGCCTCGGCCGGGGCCCCGCCGATGAGGATCAGCGTGCCCAGCATGCCCACGGCCTCGGCGGCCTCCTCGATGACGGGGATGACGCCAGTGCAGTCCAGGGCGTAGTCAGCCGGGCCGCCACAGATCTCCCGGATACGCTCCAGCGCGTTCTCGTGCAGCGAGTTGATGACGTGGGTGGCACCGTAGCGGGTCGCCAGCTCCAGGCGGGAGTCGTGCAGGTCGATCGCGATGATCGTGGTGGCCGGGGTGTTGCGGGCGGCCATGACCGCCGCCAGGCCCACCGCGCCGGCCCCGTAGACCACGATCGACTCCCCCGGTTCCGGACGCGCCGTGTTCAGCACAGCCCCGGCACCGGTGGTGATGCCGCACGCCAGCACCCCCACCAGTTCCAGCGGCACGTCCTTGTCCACGGCCACCAGCGCGTTGGCGTTGGCCAGCGAGTAGGTGGCGAAGGAGGACTGGCCGAAGAAGTGCCCGGACAGGGACGAGCCGTCCGCCCGGGTGTAGGCCGAGGTGCCGGCCTGCGGGCCGATGAACCGCCGGCCGCTGGCCACGGCCGGGCCCAGCAGGTCGCAGTACCGGTGCTCACCGCGGCGGCAGTTGCGGCACTGCCCGCAGTACGGCCACCCCATGATCACGTGGTCCCCCACGGACACGGAGGTGACGCCCTCGCCCACGGCCTCCACCACGCCCGAGCCCTCGTGGCCGAGCACGCCCGGCAGCGGCAGGGGCATGTCCCCGGCCTGGGTGATCGCGTCCGTGTGGCAGACGCCCGAGGCCACCACCCGCACCAGGGCCTCCCCCGGGCCGGGGTCCTGCAGCTGGAGTTCCTCCCTGACGAAGGGGGCGTGGGTCTCCTCGACGACGAGGGCTTCGATCTTCATGGGGTCTCC
>DATBUG010000115.1:0-19647 GCA_036516315.1 Citricoccus sp. | reverse complement strand
ACCGCACGGTATCGTGGACAGGACCGTCGTCCCCGACCACGCACGACTCCCGTACCCCGGCCGAAAGGACCGCCAGCCCGTGGGCCTTCTCGAAACCATCCGTTCCCCCCAGGACCTCAGCCGACTCTCCGCCGGCCAGGTCCAGCGGCTGGCGGAGGAGATCAGGGCGTTCCTGATCGCCAACGTCTCCCGTACCGGTGGCCACCTGGGGCCGAACCTCGGCGTGGTCGAGCTGACCCTGGCGATCCACCGGACGTTCGACTCCCCGCGGGACGCGGTGGTCTTCGACACCGGGCACCAGTCCTACGTGCACAAACTCGTCACCGGCCGCCAGGACTTCTCCACGCTGCGCCAGCAAGGAGGGCTCTCCGGCTACGGCGACCGCGGCGAGTCTGTGCACGACGTCGTGGAGTCCTCACACGCCTCGTCCTCCCTGTCCTGGGCCGACGGGATCTCGCGGGCGTGGACGCTGCGCGGGGAGGGGGACCGGTACGTCGTGGCCGTCATCGGGGACGGCGCGCTGACCGGCGGCATGGCCTGGGAGGCCATCAACAACATCGCGGCGGACCGGGACCGCCGCGTGGTGATCGTCGTCAATGACAACGGCCGCTCCTACGCCCCCACCGTCGGCGGACTCGCGAACCAGCTCTCGGGGCTGCGCCGCGCCTTCCTGGACAAGCTGCGCACCCACCGCAAGTACGAGGACGTGCTGGACTTCCTCAAGGGCCGGCTGCAGTCCTCGGGGCCGTCCGGGCGGTTCGTCTACCGGTCCCTGCACGCCACCAAGAAGGGTGTCAAGGACTGGTGGGCCCCGCAGGGACTCTTCGAGGACCTCGGCATGAAGTACATCGGCCCCATCAACGGCCATGACCAGGCCGAACTGGAGGAGGCCCTCGCCGACGCCCGGAACTACGAGGGTCCGGTCATCGTGCACGCCATGACGGAGAAGGGGCATGGCTATGCCCCGGCGGTGGCCCACGTGGACGACCAGTTCCACGCCATCGGCAAGATCGACCCGGAGACCGGCGAGCCCGTGGCGTCGAGCTCGGGCCCGTCCTGGACCTCCGTGTTCGGCGACGAGATCTGCCGGATCGCCGGGGAACGCGAGGACATCGTGGCCATCACCGCCGCCATGAAGATCCCCGTGGGCCTGGCCGGCATGGCCGAGAAGTACCCGAACCGGGTCTACGACGTGGGCATCGCCGAGCAGCACGCGGTGACCTCGGCTGCTGGCATGGCCTTCGGCGGCCTGCACCCGGTGGTCGCGGTCTACGCCACCTTCCTCAACCGCGCCTATGACCAGGTCCTGATGGACGTGGGCCTGCACCGCGCCGGTGTCACCTTCGTGCTGGACCGTGCCGGGGTGACCGGACCGGATGGCCCCAGCCACCACGGCATGTGGGACCTGGCCCTGTTGCAGTCCGTGCCCTCCCTGCGCATCGCCGCGCCGCGGGACGCCGAGCGGTTGCGCGAGGAACTGCGGGAGGCGGTGGCCGTGGAGGACGCACCCACCGTGGTGCGGTTCTCCAAGGGGTCGGTCGGCCCGGAGGTCGCCGCGCTGGAGCGCCTCGAGGACGGCGTGGACGTGCTGTTGCGCCTGGGCCCGTCCTCGCAGGAGCCCGGTGCCGAGCGCGACGTGCTGATCGTCGCCGTCGGTTCCCTGGCCGAGCTCGGACTGGACGTGGCCGCCCGCCTGGCCGATCAGGGCATCTCCGCCACCGTGATCGATCCCCGCTGGGTGCTGCCGGTCCACCGCTCGGTCATCGACCTCGCGGCCGACCACCGGATCGTCGTGTGCCTCGAGGACGGGGTGCGTGCCGGCGGCGTCGGTTCGCGGATCCGCCAGGAGATGCGGGCCGCGGGCGTGGACACCGCCCTGAACGAGGTGGGTCTGCCCGTCGAGTTCCTGGCCCACGGCACCCGGGAGCAGGTGCTCGAGCGCACCGGCCTGACCGCCCGGCAAGTCGCCCATGACACCGTCGCCCAGGTCCTGGGCACCAAGGTGCCGTTCGCCCGGCCGCTGACCGGCCAGGACACCGGCCCGATCCCCACCACGGAGGGACACTCATGAGCATCGTCCGCACCTACCGGCGCAGCGAGGCCGGCGGGCAGTCGCGCCTGGAGTACCGCGAGGCCTGGTTCACCCCGGGCAGCGGTGAGGTGGTCGTCCACCACGGGCGCGTCGGGACCACGGGCACGACGTCGGCCGAGAAGGTCGCGGACGACGCCGCGGGGGAGGAGCTGCTGGCCGGGTTCGCCCAGCAGTGCGCCGAGGACGGCTTCGCCGAACTGCCGGCCGAGCAGCTGGAGCGCCTCGAGGTCGCCTACCGGCTCAAGGGCGCGGAACCGACCCAGGTCGAACGCGGCCTGGCGGTGAAACTGCGCGGCGAGATCACCAACCAGCTGGCCTGGCGCGGCCTGGGCGAGGTCGTGGCGGAGCGGCTCGAGTCCGGCCAGGTCGTCTTCGACGTCCAGACCCCGCACCGGCGCAAGGCGGCCGCGGAGATCCCGGCCGCCGCCCGCCTGGCCGGCGTGCAGGCCTCGCGCGTCACCGCCTCCTCCTGACCCATCCGCCGGAGCGCTGCGACGTTCCGGCCCGTTCCTGCGGAAAGGACCGTCCCACCATGCAGTACCGCCGTCTCGGCCGCTCCGGACTGACCGTCTCCGTCGTCGGCCTGGGGTGCAACAACCTCGGCCGTCCCGGCACCGCCACCGAGGGCCAGGAGGGCACGGACGCGGTCGTGCACGCGGCCCTGGAGGCCGGGGTGACGCTGTTCGACGTCGCGGACACCTACGGTGCCACTGCCGGGCTCAGCGAGGAGCGCCTCGGCGCCGCCCTGGGCGCGCACCGCTCGGAGGTCGTGCTGGCCACGAAGTTCGGCATGGACGCCGGTGGCGCCAACGGGCCGGACTTCGGGGCGCGCGGCTCCCGGAAGTACATCGTGCAGGCCGTCGAGGCCTCGCTGCGGCGCCTGGGCACGGACTGGATCGACCTCTACCAGTTCCACACCCCGGACGAGGCGACTCCCATCGAGGAGACGCTCTCGGCCCTGGACGAGCTCGTCCGCTCCGGCAAGGTGCGCTACGTCGGCCACTCGAACCGGGCCGGCTGGCAGATTGCCGAGGCGGAGTTCGTGGCGCGCGAGCTGGGGACCGAACGCTTCATCTCCGCCCAGAACCACTACAACCTGCTGGACCGGCGAGCCGAGCTGGAGGTGCTGCCCGCCGCCCGGGCCTACGGGCTGGGCGTGCTGCCCTACTTCCCGCTGGCCAACGGCATGCTCACCGGCAAGTACTCCGGCGGCACCGCCCCGGAGGGCTCGCGACTGTCCCACACCCGCACGCACATGGTGCGGGACGCGGACCTGGACCAGCTGGCCCGCTACGGGGACTTCGCCCGCGAGCGGGGACTCACCGAGGTGGACCTCGCCTTCTCCTGGCTCGCCGCCCAGGAACCGGTCAGCTCCGTGATCGCCGGGGCCACGCGCGCCGAGCAGGTGCGGCAGAACGCGCAGGCCGTGCGCTGGGTGCCCACCCCCGAGGAACGGGCCGAGCTCGACGAGCTGTTCCCGCCGGTGCCGAAGGTCGCTCTGTTCTAGTGCAAGCCCCCGGTATCAGCGTGGGCGAGGCCCTGATGTGGCTGGTCGCCATCGCCGTCGTGGCGATGCTCGTCGTCGCCCTGGTCTCGCTCTCGCGTTCACCCCTGGAACCGGCCCGGAGGATCCCCTGGGCGTTCGCCATGTTCCTGCTGCCGGTGATCGGGCCGGGCGTGTGGCTGTGGTGGCGCTTCTCCTACTACCCGCAGCGCAAGGCCGAGCAGCCGGGCTGGGACCCGAACCGGCGTGAGGTCATCGTCAACCCGCCACGGCGGCCCGGGGCCCGGTAGCTCGGCGGCCCGGATCAGAGGGTCACGGTCACCCAGTCACCGTCCACGGCGGCCGTGAACTCGGTCAACGGCTTCGAGGCCGGACCGCCGAAGGCCTCCCCGGTCTCCACCTCGAAGTGCGAGCCGTGGCAGGGGCAGGCGAAGACGTCGCGGCCGGCCTCCGTGGCCGGGGCGACCGTGCACCCCTGGTGCGTGCAGACCGCGGAGAACGCACGGACGGCGTCCTCGGCCGTACGCCGCAGCAGCAGTGTGCGTCCCTCCACCTCGACCGAGACCGAGGCATCGACCGGCAGGTCCCGGGTGCGCACCGCCCGGGTCGGGGTCCCGCCGACGTGGTGCGAGGCGGCGTCGTTCTCGCTGCGGATCTCGTCCGTGCAGCCGGCCAGGCCCACCGTGGCCAGACCGGCCGCACCGAGGACCGCCCCGCGTTCCAGGAACGACCGGCGCGAGGGACCGCACGCCCTACAGGCGGCGGCCGGCGCGGGGCCGGCCGCGGACGGGACGGTGCGGGTGGTGGCGGGTTGCTCGGAAGTGGTCATCCTCCCATTATCCAAGGTGCCCGGACGGCGGGGGGATCAGGCGTGGAAGCGCGTGCCGTGCACCCGCTCGGACGCGCCGACGTGGTCCAGGTAGGGCGTGATGCCCCCCAGGTGCATCGGCCAGCCCGCGCCCAGGATCATGCACAGGTCGATGTCCCGGGCGTCGGCGACCACGCCCTCGCGCAACATCAGGCCGATCTCCTCGGCCAGGGCGTCCTGCACGCGCACGAGCAGCTCCTGAGCGCTCTGGGGTGAGTCACCCTGCTCCAGCAGGGCGGCGGTCTGCAACGGGATCGTCTCGCCCGTGGCGCCGCCGCCCTCGGCCTCGGCCCGGTCCGGCCGGAGGTCCTTGGCCCACAGGGTGGTCTTGCCCGCCTCGATCAGCCGCTGCAGGTTGGCCGAGACGGGGAAGCGCTCGTGGCCGAAGGCGGCGTTGAGGGACTCGGTGACGTGCTGGGCCACGGGGATCCCGACCATCGCCAGGAGCGTGAACGGCGTCATCGGCAGTCCCAGCGGGTCCAGGGCGTGGTCCGCCACCTCGGCGGGGGTCCCCTCGTCGAAGGAGGCCTGGACCTCGCCCATCATGCGCAGCAGGACGCGGTTGACCACGAAGGCCGGGGCGTCCCGGACGAGCACGGCGGTCTTGCCCAGCCGCCCGGCGGTGGTGAAGGCCGTGGCCAGGACCTCGTCCGTGGTGGACGGACCCCTCACGATCTCCAGTAACGGCATGGCGGCCACGGGGTTGAAGAAGTGGAACCCGACCAGCCGCTCGGGACGGTCCAGGTCCTCGGCCATCCCGGTGACGGACAGCGAGGAGGTGTTCGTGGCCAGGATGCACTCGGGGGAGACGATCCCCTCGAGCTCGGCCAGCACCTGCTTCTTGACGCCCATCTCCTCGAAGACCGCCTCGATGACGAAGTCCGCGTCCGCGTAGACGTCCTTGGACACCGCGCCGCTGATCAGCCCGGTGAGCTCCTCGCCGGCCTCGGCCGTCAACCGGCCCCGCGAGACGAGCGTGGCCGCCTGGCCGCGGACGTACTCCAGGCCCCGGTCCACGCGGTCCTGGTCGATGTCCGTCATCACCACGGGCACGCGCAACCGCTGGGCGAAGACCAGGGCGAGCTGGCCGGCCATGAGCCCGGCCCCCACCACGCCGACCTTGCGGACCGGCCGGGCCAGGGCGGGGTCGGGGGCGCCGGCCGGGGTCTTCGAGCGCTTCTGCACGACGTCCAGGAAGGCGTAGACGGTGTGGTGGAACTGCCGGGTGCCCATCAGCTCCGTCAGGGCCTCGCACTCGGCGGCGGCGGACTCGGCGCGGGTGCGGTGCCGACCCGCGGCGAACAACTCCATGACCTTCAGCGGGGCCGGGACGTGCCCGCCGGTCCTGTCCGCGACGATCCGGTGGCCCTCGGCGATGGCCTCGTCCCAGGCGGCGTCCGAGGTGTCGCGGTCCCGGTGGGCGCGCAGGGAGGCCAGGACGGGCTCCTCCGCGCGCAGCACCCGCGCGGCCCAGTCCAGGGAGGCCTCGAGGAAGGCCGAGGGGTCGGACGGGTCCTCGGCCGGGTTGAACAGGGCGTCCGCCAGGCCCATGGCGTGGGCCGCGCGGCCGTCGAGGGTGCGGTTGTTCTGCAGCGGGTTGGCGATCATCAGCGTCACGGCGTCCCGCGGTCCGGTCAACCGGGGGGCCTTCCAGACCCCGCCCCATCCCGGGACGAGGCCGAGGAACGCCTCGGGCAGACCGAGCGCCCGGGCACCGGTGGAGATGGTGCGGTACTGGGCCGCGAGGGCCAGTTCGAGCCCGCCGCCGAGGGCCACCCCGTTGATGAACGCGAAGGACGGGACCGGGGCGTCGGTGAGCAGGTCGTAGACGGCGTGGCCCAGTCGGGCCAGCAGGGCGCCGTCCCCGGGCTCGGTGAGGTCCTTGATGGATCCGAGGTCGGCACCGGCGGCCAGGTAACCACCGGTCCCGGTGACGGCGATCGCGGCGATCCGGCCCTTGCGGGCCCGCTCCGCCTGCGCGGCGAGGGCCTCGCCGAGGCCGATCAGCGAGGCCGGTCCCAGCGTGGTGGGCCGGCGCGGGCCGGCGTGGTTGTCCAGCGTCACCAGGGCCAGGGTGCCGCCACCGCCGGGCAGGTCGACGTCGCGCACCTCGGCCCGCGTCACGACCTCCCCGGGGAAGCGCGCGGCGAGATCACGGTAGGCCGCGAAGGGGTCGGCGGCGCCGGTCGGGGGCACGGAGGTGGGGGAGGGGGACATGCTGCTCCTGGGGCATCGGCGGTTCACGGCTGACGCCGCTTAGGTTACCGACCAGTAACCGGGTGGGCAAGGGTGGCCGACCGCAGCCGCCGCGGTCAGGGAGCGGGATCGGGGTCCAGCAGTGCCACGGTGATGATCGGCGCGACGATGCGCACCTGCCACGGGCGCGCTCCCAGGTCCGTCAGGGCGGCGGCCACGGACTCCGGGTCGATCGGCTCGGGCGGCCTCCAGCACACCCGGCGCAGCGTGTCCGGGGTCAGGAGGTTCTCCGTGGGCAGGTGCAGTTCCTCCGCCTTGTTGCCCACCCATTCCTTGGCCGTCTTCAGGCGCCGGTCCGCCAGCGGGTCGCGGTCCTTCCACGCCCGTGGCGGCGGGGGCCCGTCGTTGGGCAGGTGCAGCGGCGGCAACCCGTCCGGGGCCGACGCGGCGGCCTGGCCGTCGCGGATCGCGCGGAGCCAGCGGGGAGCCTCCTTGGCTGCCGCGCGGCCGTGGAAGCCCGGTGTCTTGAGCAGGGCCGGCACGGTGCTCGGCTGGGCGGCGGCGGCCGCTACGATGGCCGAGTCCGGGATCAGCCGGCCCGGGGCGGTGTCCCGGTGGCGGGCCAGGGCCTCGCGGGCCTCCCACAGGGCGCGGACGACCGCCAGCTGCTGGGGACGGCGCAGCTTGTGCATCCCGGAGGTCCGGCGCCAGGGGTCCGTGCGCGGTCCGGGGGGCTCGGTGCTGCGGATGGCCTCGAACTCCTCCTCGGCCCAGGCCAGCTTGCCGGCGTCCTCGAGCATCCCCACCATGGCGGCGCGCAGCTCCACGAGCAGTTCCACGTCCAGGGCGGCGTAGCGCAGCCAGTCCTCCGGGAGGGGACGCTTGGACCAGTCGGCCGCGGAATGCTCCTTGGACAGGGTGACTCCGAGCAGTTGCTCCAGGACGGAGGCGAGCCCCACCCGGGGCAGTCCGAGCAGCCGGCCGGCCAGCTCGGTGTCGAACAACCGGTCCGGCCACAGGCCCAGTTCGGACAGGCACGGTAGGTCCTGGGTGGCCGCATGCAGGATCCACTCGACCCCGGACAGGGCCTCCTGGATGATGCCGAGGTCCTCGAAGGCCTCGGGGTCGATGAGCCAGATGCCTGCGCCCTCGCGCTTGATCTGGACCAGGAAGGCGCGTTGGCCGTACCGGAAGCCCGAGGCGCGCTCGGCGTCCACGGCCACCGGCCCGGTGCCCTCCGCCAGCAGGCGGGCGCACCGCTGGAGCTCCCGGACGGTGTCCGTGACGAACGGGATGCCGCCGGCGGGTTCGGTGATCAAGCGGGGGGCTTCGGCCTCGGTGCCGTCCTCGGCGTCCGGGGTGTGCGTGGTCTGGGCGCTGATGTCAGTTCCTCCTGATGCGCGGCAGCGGCGTGACCCCGTCCGGTACCGGGGGCAGGCCGGCGAAGGCGCAGACCATGTCGGCCCAGGCCTCGAGGTGCTCGGTCGAGCCCGGGCCGTCCGGCGTCCAGGACGCGCGCAGCTCGATGTCGGTGGTGTCGGGCCGTGTGGCGAGGCCGCCGAAGCTCTCGGACAGCACCCGGGTGGCGGTGCCCCCGGCCTCGGCGTACTGGGCCTGGTGGGTCTCGAGCGCCTCCACCAGCCAGGTCCACGCGACCGCCCCGACCATGGGGTCCGTGCCCACGTCCAGTTCCAGCGAGGCGCGGATGTAGGTCACCACGCGGAAGGTGCCCCGCCAGACGTCGGACCCGGCCGGGTCGTGCAGCAGGATGAACCGCCCGGTGGCCAGCTCGGAGTCGGCACCACCGGCGGGGTCGTGGACCTCGGCCGCCAGCGCGACGGCGTAGGGGGCCAGCTGGCCGGGGGCCGGGATCTCGTCGAGGGTGACCTCCTGCCGGGGCCGGGCACGGCGCAGTCCTGCGAGTGCCTCGCGGAACGGTGCGGGCAGTCGCCGCGACTCTGCGGGATGATGGCCGAGGGCTGTCACGGTGCCAACCTTAAAGCCCTGCCTGAGGGATCCGTCGGCGGCGCGCCGTGCTCCCGCTCACCGCGAGGTGGCCAGTGCGGAGCGCAGTGCGGCGAGGAGCCCGTCCACGTCCTCGGCGGTGGTGTCCCACGAGGTCATCCAGCGGACCTCGTGCCGGGACGGGTCCCAGTCGTAGAAGGCGTACTGGGCGCGCACCTCGTTCGCCGCGGCGGGGTCGAGGGCGGCGAGCAGCTGGTTGGCCGCCGGCTCCTGGGTGAGCGTGACGCCGTCGATCCCGCGCACGCCCTCCGCCAGGCGGGCCGCCATCGCGTTGGCGTGGCCGGCCGTGCGCAGCCACAGTCCGTCCGTGAGCAGGGCGACCAGCTGCGCCGAGACGAAGCGCATCTTGGAGGCCAGCTGCATCGAGGACTTGCGCAGGTACTCCACGGCCTGGGCCGCGCCCTCCGGGCCGGACTGCACGGCGCCGGGATCGAGCACCACGATCGCCTCCGCGCCCAGAGCCCCGTTCTTGGTGCCGCCGAAGGACACGACGTCCACGCCGGCGTCCGTGGTGAACTCGCGCAGCGGGACCCCGAGGGCCGCCGCGGCGTTCGCCAGCCGCGCCCCGTCCATGTAGAGGCTCATGCCCCTCCCGTGGGCGTGGTCCGCGAGCGCCCTGACCTCGTCCGGGGTGTAGAGGGTGCCCATCTCGGTGAGCTGGGCGATCTCGACGACGGCCGGCTGGGCCCGGTGCACGAAGCCGAAGCCGTGGGCCTGGGTGTCCACGAGCTCCGGGGTCAGTTTCCCGTCCGGCGTGGGCACCGTGTACAGCTTCGTGTGGGCGACGCGCTCGGGAGCGGCCCCCTCGTCCTGGTGGATGTGCGCGCTCTCGGCACACACCACGGCGCCCCAGGGCGGCAGCAGCGCCTGCAGGGCCACGACGTTGGCCGCGGTGCCGTTGAAGACCGGGAATGCCTGGGCCCGGTCCCCGAACTGCTCGCGGGCCAGGTCCTGCAGCCGGGCGGTCCAGGAGTCCTCGCCGTAGGAGGTCTCGTGCCCGGTGTTGGCCCTTGCGATCGCCTCGAGCACCTCCGGGTGGACGCCCGCGTAGTTGTCGGAGGCGAAGGCCCGCCGCGCGGTGACGGTGGTGTCCGCGCTCATGCGCCGGTCTTGGGCTGGAGGGTCAGGGACACCGAGTTCATGCAGTAGCGCAGGTCCGTGGGCGTGCCGAAGCCCTCGCCCTGGAACACGTGGCCCATGTGGGACCCGCAGTTGGCGCAGCGGACCTCGATGCGTTCCATGCCCAGGGAGGTGTCCCGGATGTACTCCACGCGGTCCTCGGCCAGCGGGGCGAAGAACGAGGGCCAGCCGCAGTGGGCGTCGAACTTGGTGTCCGAGCGGAACAGCTCGGAGCCGCAGGCCCGGCAGGCGTAGACGCCCTCGGTCTCGGAGTCCCAGTACTCGCCGGTGAACGGCCGTTCGGTGCCGGCCTGGCGCAGGACCTGGAACTCCTCCGGGGTCAGGCGCTCGCGCCACTCGGCGTCGGACCGGTCCCGGGCGGCGGGGTCACCGGTCTGCCCGGCGGCACCGGCCACCGTGCCGGACACGGGATCGGACGGGTCGTGATGCGTGTGCGGATCGCTCATGCCTCCATAACACCACGGCCCGGCCAGATGTTTCCGGATCCCCTGCCCGTCCCGCCAGGCACACCCGTCACGTTGGCCCCGGCCCCATGGGGCGGACAGAATGGACCCATGACCTCGCGTGCCCGCCACCAGCATTCCTCCCGGCCCCTCCCGTCCGCGCTCGAGGGCCTGGCCGGCCGCCTGCACCGGCGGGGCCGGCGGTTGCGCCGGGGGATCGGCCAGGCCGAACCGGTGATGCGCTGGTCCTCCCTGGCGGCCGTGGCCGGGGTGGTCACGGGTTCGGTGGCCGCCGGCACGATCTCCGGCCTGGCCGGGATGTTCGCCCGCACCGTGGTGACCCCGGTGAAGACCCCGGCCGAGGACCTGGAGGTCCTGGCGGTGGTGCAGGGGGAGTCCGGCCTGGAGGTCATCCTGCCGGTCACCGAGGAGACCACCGTCCCGGGGACGTACTCCCTGGTGTTCGACGGCGGCGCGGGCGTGGCCCGCATCGGCTCGGTCTCTTCCTTCGACCCCCGGGACGGCACGGTGCAGCGCGTGGTCGAGGAGGTCTACTCGGGCGACCTGGCCGCTGCCGTGCGCGGGCGCTGGACCGGGTTCATCTACCCGGACCCCCGGGCCCTGGGCTACGAGACCCGGGACGTGCGCATCGCCGTCGAGAACGGCTCGGCCCCGGCCTGGCTGGTGCCGCCGGCGGGCTCGGGCGTCCAGGACGCGACGGCTCTCCCTCCGGGACCCGAGCAGGGCCCGGCCGAGGGCTCGCCCGGCCGCGTCCTGCCCGGCGAGGGCGTCTGGGCGATCATGGTGCACGGCCGTGGTTCGAAGCGCAGCGAGGGGATCCGGGCCATCGGCTCGGCCCGCGCGCTGGGCATGACCTCCCTGCTCATCTCCTACCGCAACGACGGCGACGCCCCCGCCGCCGACGACGGCCGGTACGGACTCGGCACGACGGAGTGGCGGGACGTGGAGGCGGCCGTCGCCTACGCCCTCGAGCACGGCGCGCGCGAGGTGGTGCTGTTCGGGTGGTCGATGGGCGCGGCGGTGTGCCTGCAGCTGGCCGACCGCTCCGAGCTGGCCTCCTCGGTGGCCGCCATGGTCCTGGACGGGCCCGTCATCAACTGGATCGACGTCCTGGCGCACCAGGCCCGGCTCAACCGCCTGCCCGACGCCTCCGGACGCCTGGGGCAGTGGCTGATGAGCAACCGGGCGGGGCGCTGGGCCACCGGGCTCGCGGCCCCCGTGGACCTGAAGGCCATGAACTGGGTGGCCCGGGCGGACCAGGTCCGCGTGCCCACCCTCATCCTGCACTCCGAGGACGACGACTTCGTCCCGGTGGGACCGTCCATGGACCTGGCGGCGAAGAACCCGCAGATGGTCACCTTCGTGCGCTTCACCCAGGCCCGGCACACCCGGGAGTGGAACGTGGACCCGGAGAAGTGGGACCGGGCCGTGCGCCTGTGGCTGCACGCCGTGCTCACCTCCCCACGGCCCGGACTGGCCCAGCTGGCGCCCGCCGGCGCCTGACCACCGGCGCCCGACCACCGGCGCCCGACCCTTCGCTGGGGTCGCGGACGCCTCAGCCCAGCAGGCCGCGGCGGCGCAGCAGGTGCTCAGGGTCGGCGTCGCGGCCCCGGAACGCCCGGTAGGACTCCAACGGGTCACGGGTGTTGCCACGGGCCAGCAGCTCCCGCCGGAAGCGCTCACCGTTCTCGCGCGTCAGCCCGCCGTGGGCGCGGAACCACTCGACGGCGTCCGCATCGAGGACCTCGGCCCAGATGTAGGAGTAGTAGCCCGCGGCGTACCCGCCGCCGAAGATGTGCTTGAAGTACCCGGTGCGGTACCGCGGCGGCACCAGGGCCGTGTCCAGCCCGGCGTCCACGAGGGCCCGGTGCTCGAACCCGAGCGGGTCCTCCACCACGGTGCCCGGTGCCAACGAGTGCCAGGCCAGATCCAGCAGGGTCGCCCCCAGGTACTCCGTGGTGCGGTACCCCTCGCCCCACAGGGCGGCGGCCTCGATCGCGGCCAGCACCTCGGCGTCGAGCGCCTCACCGGTCTCCACGTGCCGGGCGTAGCGCGTTACGACCTCGGGCCAGTACATCCACATCTCGTTGACCTGGGAGGGGAACTCGACGAAGTCGCGGGGCACGGCCGTCCCGGACAGGGAGGCGTGCCGGGCGGTGGACAGCAGGCCGTGCAGGGCATGGCCGAACTCGTGGAACAGGGTGTTGACCTCGTCCACGGTCAGCAGGGCCGGTTCGCCGGCGGCCGGGGCGGGAATGTTCAGCGTGTTGGTCACCACCGGGCGCTCACCGGTCCGCGCGCAGGCCTCGCGGAATGAGGTCATCCAGGCGCCGCCGGACTTGGTGGGCCGGGTGAAGAAGTCCCCCAGGAAGAGCCCGAGCCCGGCGCCGTCCGCGTCCAGGACCTCCCAGACGCGGACCTCCGGCAGGTAGCCCGGCAGGTCCTGGCGCTCGCGGAAGGTGATGCCGTACAGCGCGGTGGCCGCGGCGAACACCCCCTCGGCCAGGACCCGGTCCAGCTCGAAGAAGGACCGCAGCGCCGCGGCGTCCACGCGGTAGCGCTCACGCTCGATCCGTGCCGCGTAGTAGGGCCAGTCCCAGGGCTCGACGGGGTGGCCGGCCTCGGCCTCGACGGCCTCGCGCTCCCGGCGGGCGTTGGCGCTGGCGGCGGGCACGATCCGGTCCAGCAGGTCCCGTACCGCCTGCAGGGACGGAGCGGTCCGGTCCTCGAGCGCGTACTCGGCCCAGTTCTGATGTCCCAGCAGTGCGGCCTTCTCGGCGCGCAGGGCCGCCTGCTCGGCCGCCAGGCCGAGGGTGCGGTGCTCGCCCGCGGTGCCGCGCTCCCAGGCGGCCTCGTACACCCGGCGCCGCGCCTGCCGGTCCTCGAGCACCTCCAGCCAGGGCTGGGAGGTGAACATGGACAGCGTGAGCAGGTAGCCGCCGTCGTGCCCGGCCGCCCGCGCGGCGGCCGCCGCCGCGGCGAGGTCCTGCTCGCCCAGCCCGGCGAGCTCCTCCGCCGAGGAGAACCAGACGGCGGCCGCGGCGTTGCCGGCCACCATGTGCCGGCCGTACTGGGCGGCGAGCACGGCCAGGCGTTCGTTGAGCTCGGCCAGGCGCCGCTTCTCGGCCGGGCCCAGGTCCGCGCCGCGCCGGCGGAAGGCCTTCAGCGTCTCCTCGGCCAGCCGGCGGTCCTCACCGGTCAACGCCTCCACGTCCACGGCGGACAGCCGGCGGTACAGGCGCTGGTCCAGGTAGACGGCGTCCTCGTGTGCCGCCAGCTCCGGACTGATCTCCTCGTCGATGCGGTGGCGCTGCTCGGTGCCGTCGGCCGCGACGAGCTGCGAGAACACCATCGCCACGCGGCGCAGGTCCTGGCCGGACTCCTCGACGGCCAGGACGGTGTTCTCGAAGGTGGCCGGGGACGGGTCCGCGGCGATCGCCGCGAGCTCGGCGCGGTGCCGGGCCATGCCGGTCCTGAACGCCGGCAGGACGTGCTCGTCGCGCAGTGCCGTGAAGTCCGGCAGCCCGTAAGGCAGGGGCGAGGGCGCGAGCAGGGGATTGGCCTCGGTGTCCGTGGTGGCGGTCTCGGTCGTCATGGACAGCAACTGTTTCACATCGGGCCCGCGCTGCCCAGGCCGCCCGGGACGCGCGCGGGACCCCGGGGCGCTGCCGCTAGACTCGTCTCCAGGCTTCGACCGGTACCACCGGACCTCAGGAATAGTCGATGCGGGCCGTGCTCTGGCGCGCCCGCCAGGGAGGAGAACACGTGGCAGGGCATTCCAAGTGGGCCACCACCAAGCACAAGAAGGCCGTGATCGACGCGCGTCGGGCCAAGGCCTTCGCGAAGTACATCAAGGGCATCGAGGTCGCCGCGCGCGCCGGCGGTGCGGACCTGGCCGGCAACCCGGCCCTGGACCTGGCCGTGACCAAGGCCAAGAAGCAGTCCGTGCCCAACGACAACATCGAGCGGGCGATCAAGCGCGGCGCCGGGCTCACCGGCGAGGTCATCGACTACAGCGAGATCATGTACGAGGTGCGCGGCCCCCAGGGTTCGGCCCTGATGGTCGAGTGCCTCACGGACAACAAGAACCGTGCCGCCGCGGACGTGCGCACGGCCGTCACCCGCAACGGCGGGACGATGGCCGACGCCGGCTCGGTCGCCTTCCTGTTCAACCGCACGGGCCTCGTGCGCCTGCCCGCCGAGGGCGTGACCGAGGACGACGTCCTCGTGGCCGTCCTCGACGCCGGGGCCGAGGAGGTCGTGCGTTCGGGGGACTCCTTCGAGGTGCTGTGCGACCCCTCCGACCTGCGGGCCGTGGCCACCGCCCTCGACGAGGCCGGCATCGAGTACGACACGGACGAGCTCGAGTACGTGGCGACGATGAAGGTGGACCTCGACGCCAAGGGCGCCAAGACCTTCCTGAAGCTCATGGACGCGCTCGAGGACCTCGACGACGTGCAGGGCGTCTACTCGAACGTCGAGATCTCCCCCGAGGTCCTCGCCGAGCTCGAGGAGGACTGAGGCCCGTCGTGGCTGGCACCGGCGCGCTGCGCGTGCTCGGCGTCGACCCCGGACTCACGCGGTGCGGGATCGCCGTCGTGGACGTGGCCGCGAACCGCGCCGCCACGCTCGTCGGGTACACCGTCGTCGGCACCGGCGCGGAGGCGACCCTGGACAAGCGGCTGCTGGCCATCGACGAGGCGATCGAGGAGTGGCTGGAGCGCTACGCACCGGACCACGTGGCCGTCGAGCGGATGTTCGCGCAGAACAACACCCCGACGGTGATGGGCACGGCGCAGGCCTCCGGGGTGGTGATCGCCGCGGCCGCCCGGCGAGGGCTGCCCGTGGCGCTGCACACCCCCTCCGAGGTGAAGGCGGCGGTGACCGGCCACGGCTCGGCCGGCAAGGACCAGATCACGGCCATGGTGATGCGCATCCTGCGCCTCGACACGCCGCCCAAGCCGGCCGACGCCGCGGACGCGCTCGCACTGGCCATCACCCACGCCTGGCGAGGAGGCCTGCTCGGCCGTGGCCTCGAGACCGGGAACCTGACCAGCCCGCGCCGCCCGTCCCGGTTCCCGGCCGCCGCGTCGGCCTCCGGCGCGGGTGGGCGCGGGGCGACGGCGGCCCAGCGGGCCTGGCTCGAGGCCGAGCGGCGCTCCCGCGGTGCGGGCGGCTGGGGGAGCGGATCCAGGATCTGAGGCGTGGACACGCTAGGCTGTTCGTAGATATCTTCGAATGCCGTCCGGCGCCTCGCGCGTCCGACCCGACCCTGGAGTGGAGCCAGCATGATCTCGTCCCTGACCGGCACGGTGGAATCCGTGGGCCTGAACCACGCGGTGATCAACGTGTCCGGGTTCGGCATGCAGTTCTGGGCCACCCCGCAGACGATCGCCCACCTGCGCACCGGGGAGGCCGGGACGGTGCTGACCACGATGGTCGTCCGCGAGGACTCCATGACCCTGTACGGATTCGCCACGCCGGACGAGAAGGAGGTCTTCGAGGTCCTGCTCGGCGTCTCCGGCGTGGGCCCGCGGCTGGCCCTGGCGGTGCTGGCCGTCCACGATCCGGAGACGGTGCGCATCGCGGCGTCCTCGGGGGATGACAAGGCCTTCACCAAGGTCCCGGGCATCGGCCCCAAGGGAGCCCGGCGGATCGTCCTGGAACTGACCGACAAGCTCGTGCCCACGGGCCAGCCGGCCGGGGCGGGGGAGCAGGCCGCCGCCCCGGACGCGGCGCCGCCGTGGCTGGACCAGGTGCTCGAGGCCCTGACCGGGCTGGGCTGGACCGAGAAGGACGCGGACAAGGCGGTCAAGGACACGCTGACGCACGAGCCCGGGCTGGAGGAGTCCGGGGACGTGGCCACGGTGCTGCGGGCCACCCTGCGGCACCTGGGGCAGGGCCAAGCGGCCCGGACGGGCCGGTAGTACGGTCCGGAGCGCAACGACGATGCTCACGATGCTCACGATGCCGACGATGCCAGGGAGAGGGACGAGATGACCGAAGCAGCCGGCCCCCGGCCGGGGCAGGACGCCGCGGACCGGATGGTCGCCAGTGGGGCGGACGGCGAGGAACGCGAGCTCGAGGCGGCACTGCGGCCGAAGAACCTCGACGACTTCGTGGGCCAGCACCGGGTGCGCCGCCAGCTCTCGCTGGTGCTCGAGGCGGCCCGGATGCGCGGCCGCAGCGCCGACCACGTCCTGCTGTCCGGACCTCCCGGCCTGGGCAAGACCACGCTGGCGATGATCATCGCCGCCGAGATGAACGCGCCGCTGCGCATCTCCTCCGGCCCGGCGATCCAGCACGCCGGGGATCTCGCCGCGATCCTGTCCTCCCTGACTGAGGGCGAGGTGCTCTTCCTCGACGAGATCCACCGCATGTCCCGGCCGGCGGAGGAGATGCTGTACATGGCGATGGAGGACTTCCGGGTCGACATCGTGGTCGGCAAGGGCGCCGGCGCCACCTCGATCCCCCTGGAGATCCCCCCGTTCACCCTGGTCGGAGCGACCACCCGGGCCGGCCTGCTGCCCGGTCCGTTGCGGGACCGGTTCGGCTTCACCGGCCACCTGGAGTTCTACAGCACCGAAGAGCTGGAACTGGTCCTGCGGCGCTCGGCCCTGTTGCTGGACATGAAGGTCAACTCGGCCGGCTTCACGCAGATCGCCTCGCGGTCGCGCGGCACCCCGCGCATCGCCAACCGGCTGCTGCGCCGGGTCCGCGACTGGGCCCTGGTCGGTGGCCTCGAGCAGGTGGACGCCAGGGCCGCGTCCGCGGCCCTGGACATGTACGAGGTGGACGCCCTCGGGCTGGACCGGCTCGACCGGTCCGTGCTGTCCGCGCTGTGCACCAAGTTCGGCGGCGGGCCGGTCGGCCTGTCGACGCTGGCGATCGCGGTCGGCGAGGAGACCGAGACCGTCGAGACGGTCGCCGAACCCTTCCTCGTCCGGGAGGGCCTGCTGGGCCGGACGCCCCGCGGCAGGATCGCGATGCCGGCCGCCTGGGACCACCTGGGGCTGACGCCCCCGCCCGAGGCGCCGGGAGCCGCCTTCTGGACCGTCACGGGAACCCCCGCTGCCCCCGGGCAGTCCTCGACGCCGGACGGAGCGGACGAGGCGGAGGCGGCCGACACGCTCTTCGAGGCCTGAGCCGGACGGCGGGGCGGGTGGTGGTGGCACACCGTAGACTGGTCAAGTTGTCCTGTGCCCCCGACCTCCGGAATGTGGTGTCCCGACGTGACCCAGTTGACTGACCTGTTCTCCGCCTCCAGCGCCCCGACGGCCGCGGTCGTCGCCGAGGGCGGCGCCGGGCAGGGCCCCGCCCTGCCGTTCGACCCGTTCCTGCTGATCATGCTGCTGGTCTTCGGCTTCCTGATCTTCAGCATGTTCCGGCGGAGCAAGAAGGCCCAGCAGCAGCAGCAGGAGCTGCGCAGCTCCCTGGAGCCCGGCGTCGAGGTGATGACGACCATGGGCCTGTTCGGCACGGTCGTCTCCGTGGACACCGAGGAGAACAAGGCCGTCATCGAGCTCTCCCCGGGCAACACCGCCACGGTGCACCTGCAGGCGATCGGCAAGGCCGTGGAACCGGCTGCCGCGGCTCCGACCGAGGCCACCGGGACCACCGTGCCGGACTCGCCGGCCGGACTCGACGAGACGCCGCGTCCCCGCGAGGACGCCGACGGCGACGGCCCGGAGGACCAGCGCCCCGGGACCGACCGCCCCTGACGCCGCCGCGCCCTCCGGCGCGTCCGTCCCCCGTCGACCCCGTGAACTGAAAGCCGTCACTCTCCCATGGCAGACAAGACCCCCCGCGGACGCGCCCGGCGCACGCTCTGGTGGCTCACCGGCCTGATCATCGCCCTCACGGCGGTGCTCGGCGCCGGCATCGCCACCCAGCAGGCGCAGTGGGCCCCCAAACTCGCCCTCGACCTCGAGGGCGGCACCCAGATGGTGCTGGCCCCGGAGGTCGCCGGGGACCGTCAGGTCACCCAGGAGCAGCTCGAACAGGCGGTGGAGATCATCCGCCAGCGGGTGGACGGATCCGGTGTGGCCGAGGCGGAGATCGCCACCCAGGGCAGCAGCAACGTCGTGGTGTCCCTGCCGGGGATCCCGGACGCGGAGACCCGGGCGCTGATCCAGGCCTCGGCGAACATGGAGTTCCGCCCGGTCATCACCATGGGAGCGTTCGAGGCCGTTCCGGAGGACCAGCGCACCAAGGTCGAGGACTTCCCCGAGCCGACCGGGGAGCCGGAGAACGGCTCGGACCCGAACTGGGTCACCCCCGAGCTCGCGGCGCAGTTCGAGGCCTACGACTGCGCGGCCGAGATGAACAACCCCGAGCGGGAGGACCTGCCCGCCGACGAGCCGGCCATCGCCTGCGAACCCGGTGACGAGGAGTCCGGGCGGCCGGGCGTCAAGTACCTGCTCGGGCCCGTCGAGGTGCAGGGGACGGACATCGCCGGTGCGGACTTCGGACTGGTGAGCACCGCCACCGGGGTCTCCACCAACCAGTGGGCCGTGAACCTCACGTTCAACAACGAGGGCGCCGCCGCCTTCCGCGAGGTCACCCAGCGGCTGACCCCCTTCCCGGAGAACGACCCGCGCAAGCAGTTCGCGATCGTACTGGACGGCACGGTCGTCTCCGCCCCCCAGTCCAACGCCGTCATCACCGACGGCCGGGCGCAGATCACCGGCAACTTCACCGAGCAGTCCGCCGCCGCGCTGGCCGAACAGCTCAAGTACGGCGCGCTGCCGATCAGCTTCACCATCGAGTCCGAGCAGCAGATCTCGGCGACCCTCGGCGAGGACCAGCTCCGGCTGGGCCTGATCGCCGGGCTGATCGGCCTCGCGCTGGTGGCCGCGTACTCGTTCTTCCAGTATCGGGTCCTCGGCCTGGTCACCATGGCATCGCTCGTGGTGACCGGCGTGATCACCTACCTGGCGATCGTGTTGCTGGGGTGGTCTGACAACTACCGGTTGTCCCTGGCGGGCATCGCCGGCCTGATCGTGGCGATCGGCCTGACGGCGGACTCGTTCATCGTCTACTTCGAACGCATCAAGGACGAGCTGCGCGCGGGCCACGCCGTGCCCGTCGCCGTGCACGAGGGCTGGAAGCGTGCCCAGCGGACGATCACCGCGTCCAAGGCCGTGAACCTGCTGGCCGCCGTCGTGCTGTACTTCGTGGCCGTCGGCAACGTGCGCGGCTTCGCGTTCACCCTCGGCCTTACCGCGATCGCGGACCTGATCGTGGTGTTCATGTTCACCCACCCGCTCATGGTGCTGCTGGCCCAGACCCGGTTCGTGGGCCACGGCCACCGGATGTCCGGACTGGACCCGTCGCTGCTGGGCGAGCAGCCCCTGTA
>DATBUG010000114.1:0-11743 GCA_036516315.1 Citricoccus sp. | reverse complement strand
GCCGCCACCTGGCGCGAGAACATCAGCACCAGGGCCACGGCGGCCGGCACCAGGAATACCAGCCCCACCAGCGCGTTGCCGGCGGAGAAGAAGCTGATCGACAGGATGACGGCGAACATCTCGATGACCACCGTGGCCGCGCGCACCCACGGGCGGCCGCGCCACATCCCCGAGGCCACGGTGGCGATCCAGACACCGGCCCCCGCCAGCAGCGCGACGAGGAAGACCTGAGCACCCAGGTTGAGGTATCCCGTGCCGACCTGCAGCCCGTAGGACACTGCCACCCCCAGGACGGCCAGGGCCTGCAGGGACAGCAGTACGGTGACCGCCACGACCGCCGGCGGGCGTACGCCTCGGGTGTTCTGGGGCATCACGTGCTCGTGCCGTCCTTTCGAGGATGTGCAGGGCCCGGCGACGGCCGGCCCGGGTGATGACCGCAGCGGCGGCGCCGGACCTTGACACCCGTCGTGCGCCGCCGGATAGTCGGAGCGAATGGGCCCGCGCTTGTGATCAACACCTCAGGATATGCGCCGGCCAATCCGCCGCGCCCCTTGTTTACGCGAAATCTACATGAAAGGATATTTCACGAGTTCAGCGGGGGTCGTTGCCACGGCCCTTTTTTCGTGCCGTCGACATGATGGCCACGGCCCTCCCCGCCGGCGGACATCCGTCCGTCGTCCGAATGTAGGACGCGTCGGGAGCGCAGCACGCCCGGCAGAAGAGGAGTAGCGATCAGCATGGATTGGCGAAGCCGGGCAGCGTGCCTGGACAAGGACCCGGAACTGTTCTTCCCCGTGGGGAACACCGGACCGGCCCTGCTCCAGATCGAGGAAGCCAAGGCCGTCTGCCGCACGTGCGAGGTCATCGACACCTGCCTGCAGTGGGCCATCGAGTCCGGTCAGGACTCCGGCGTCTGGGGCGGTATGAGCGAGGATGAGCGCCGCGCCCTGAAGCGCCGCGCGGCCCGCGCGCGCCGCGCCTCCTGACCATCGCCCTCCCCGTAGCGAGACCCCCGGCACCGAGCCGGAACCGACGCCCCGGCCTGCCATGCAGGCCGGGGCGTCAGCGTTCGGGCACGGGCGCCCGGATCACGACCTCGGTCCCACCTCCCGCGGTGCGGTGCCAGTCGATGGTGCCCTGCAGGTCCCCGGCCACCAGGGTGCGCACGATGCGCAGTCCGAGCCCGGTGTCCTGCCCCACCACGGCCCCGGTGGCCGGCGGGACGTCGTCCGGCACGGACTCGGCGCCCGGCACCCCGCTGTCCCAGAGCCTCACCTCCAGGTGCTCCCCGCCGGGGGCGTGCCAGCGCCGGGCCGACAGGCCCACCCGTCCGCCGTCGGGGCCGGTGCCGTGCTCGACGGCGTTGGTCGCCAGTTCGTTGATCACGAGGGCCAGCGGCGTGGCCAGGTCGCTGGGCAGGTGGCCGAAGCCGCCCGCGAAATCCGTGGTGACGGGCCGGCCATCACCGGCGACCTCCACGGCGAGGCGGAACTGACGCCCCAGCAGCGCGTCCATGTCCACCTGCCCGCCGAGCCCGTGGGACAGGGTCTCGTGCACCAGCGCGATCGTGTCCACCCGGCGCATGGCCTGCTCCAGTCCCCGCCTGGCCTCGTCCGAGGCCATCCGGCGCGACTGCATGCGCAGCAGAGAGCCGACCGTCTGCAGGTTGTTCTTCACGCGGTGATGGATCTCCCGGATGGTGGCGTCCTTGCCCACCAGTTGCTGCTCGCGCCGCCGTAGTTCGGTGACGTCCCGAACCAGGACCAGTGCCGCCACCCGTTCGCCGTCCTCCCGCAGGGGCACCGTGCGCAGGGTGAGGCTCACCGCGCGGACCTGGAGCTCGGCCCGTGCCACGGCCTTGCCGGTGAGCACGAGTGGCAGCGACTCGTCCACGGGGCGGCGTTCGTCCTGCAGGTCCGTCACGATGCGGGCCAGGGACCGCCCCTCGAGCGGCTCGGTCTCCCCCAGCCTGCGGAACGCCGAGACGGCGTTGGGCGTGGCGAAGTCCACCCGCCCGTCCGCCGTCAACAGCATCAGTCCGTCCCCCACCCGCGGTGCGGCCCGATGGGCCCCGCCCGCCGGGTCGTCGGGGTCCGGCCACTGCCCCCGCGCCACCATGCTCAGCAGCCGGCGGGCGCTCTCGCGGTAGACCAGCTCGAGCCGGGACGGGGTGCGCTGGCCGGTGAGGTCCTGGTGCACCGTCATCACACCGATCGTCCGCCGCCCGCGGACCACGGGCCACACCGTGACGCGCATCGAGCTGTCCGGGGCGTACGCGGAGGGTGCCGTCACCGTCGGCTCACCCGTGCGCCAGGCCTGCTCGACCAGCGGCTTCAGGTCCGCGCGGACCCGGTGCCCGACGATGTCCCGGTGCAGGGACGTCTGCGCGGTGAAGGGACGGGCCTGGGCCAGGGCCACGAAGCTGCGGCCGGAGTCCTCAGGTCCGTCCACCGGGTACCAGAGCACGAGGTCGCCGAAGGACAGGTCCGCCACCAGCTGCCAGTCGCCCACCACGGCGTGCAGCCAGTCGACGTCCCCGTCCTCGCGGTCCGGGTTGCGCTCGAGCGGCGCGGTCAGCAGCGGCATGGAACCACTAGTGCGTCGTCACGGCCCGCAGCTGGCGCAGTGCCACCGCCAGGGAGGCCAGGTCGTCGGTTCCTGACTCCTGGATGTCCTCCAGGAAGTCCTCCGCCCGACTCAGGCTGCGCGAGCGGTCCTCAGCCCACTGCTCGACCAGTTCGTCGATGCCCTCGCCCTCGCCGTCCAGGATGTCCGCGCTGAAACTGACGAGCAACCCGTACAGGTCGTCCCGCAGGGCCGCCCGGGCCAGCGCCCGCCAGCGGCCGTCGCGGGGCAGGCCGGTGATCCGGTTGAGGACGGGGTCGACGTCGAAGCGGTCGTAGAGGCGGTAGTACACCTCCGCCACGGTCCGCGGGTCCCGGCCGGACCGGCGGGCCAGATGCACGACGTCCAGCAGCCCGAAGGACTCGAACTGGTAGGCGCGCCGGCTGGCGAGGTCCTCCGGCAGCCCCTGCGCCAGAGCCTCGTCCCGCCACTGGTGGTAGCGCTCGGCGTCCTGGCCGCGCAGGATCTCCGGCAGGGCCTCGGCCAGCGCCAGGACGTCGTCGCGGAAGTACTCGACCCCCTCGCCGATGGCGGCCTGAGCGCTCGTGCGGTGATTGATGAACCAGCGCACCGCGCGGTCCAGGACGCGCCGGGCGTCCAGGTAGGTCCGGGCCTTGGCCTCACCGGACACGGAGGCCGGCAGCGCCGAGATGGCGTCCAGGAACGGGCCGAAGGCGTAGATC
Source organism: Citricoccus sp. (assembly GCA_036516315.1). Taxonomy (GTDB): domain Bacteria; phylum Actinomycetota; class Actinomycetes; order Actinomycetales; family Micrococcaceae; genus Citricoccus. Next base: position 8,435 of record DATBUG010000114.1, on the reverse strand, counting down.
TCCTTGATGGCCACGTAGGCGTGCACCACCGTGGCCGCGTCCGCCCCGGTCTCCTCCATCGCCCGGAAGACGAACGTGGTACCCCCAGTGTTGACGACGTCGTTCGCCACGACCGTGGCGATGATCTCCCGCCGCAGGGGGTGACGCTGGATCTGCTCGGGGAACCTCTCGCGCAACTGGACAGGGAAGTACGCCTCCAGGGTCCGGTCGAACCAGGGGTCGTCCGGCAGTCCGGTCTCCAGCAAGGTGTCCGAGAGGTTGGTCTTGGCGTAGGCCGAGAGGACGGCCAGCTCGGGAGTGGTCAACGAGTCGCCCTCCTGCTGGCGCCGCTCCAGCTCGGCGTCGTCCGGGAGGAACTCCAGCGCGCGGTCCAGGTCCCCGTGCGCCTCCAGCCAGCGGATGTGGCGCTCGAAGCTGGGCAGCCATTCGGCGACCTTCTGCGAGTCGTTGCGCAGCAACCGGTTCTGGTCGATGTTCGTCTGCAGCACCAACCGGGCGACCTCGTCCGTCATGGACTCCAGCAGTCCGGCCCGGTCTGCGGCCTCGAGCTCTCCGCCGGCGACCAGTTGGTCCACGAGGATCTTGATGTTCACCTCATGGTCCGAGCAGTCCACGCCCGCGGAGTTGTCGATCGCGTCGGTGTTGATCTGCACCCCTGCCAGGGCGGCCTCGATACGGCCCCGCTGGGTGAAGCCGAGGTTGCCGCCCTCCCCGACCACGCGCACGCGCAGATCGGCCCCGTTGACGCGGATGGAGTTGTTGGCCCGGTCCCCCACCTCGGCGTGGTCCTCCCCCGCGGCCTTGACGTAGGTGCCGATCCCGCCGTTGTAGAGCAGGTCGACGGGTGCCTTCAGGATGGCCTGGATGAGCTCGGCCGGGGTCAGTTCGGTGACGTCCTCCGGCAGGCCGAGCCGTTCGCGGACCTGGGGGGAGACGGGCACCGACTTGGCGGTGCGGTCGTACACGCCGCCGCCCTCGCTGATCAGCGACCGGTCGTAGTCCGACCACGAGGAACGCGGCAGGTCGAAGAGCCGACGCCGCTCGGCGTACGAGGCCTGGGCGTCCGGGTCCGGGTCGAGGAAGATGTGCAGGTGGTTGAACGCGGCCACCAGCCGGATGTGCTCGGACAACAGCATGCCGTTGCCGAACACGTCACCGGACATGTCCCCGATGCCGATCACGGTGAAGTCCTGCGTCTGGGTGTCGTGGCCGAGCAGGCCGAAGTGGCTCTTGACCGACTCCCAGGCGCCACGGGCGGTGATGCCCATGGCCTTGTGGTCGTAACCCACGGACCCGCCCGAGGCGAACGCGTCCCCCAGCCAGTGGCCGTACTCGGCGGAGATCTCGTTGGCGGTGTCCGAGAAGGACGCCGTGCCCTTGTCCGCGGCGACCACCAGGTAGGCGTCGTCGCCGTCGTACCGGACGATGTGCTCGCGCACCGAGAACACCGTGTCCTCACCGGAGCGCTCCTGCTGGTCGGTGATGTCGAGCAGTCCGCGGATGAACGTCCGGTACGCGTCCTTGCCGGCCTCCATCCAGGCGCCGCGGTCGGCGGCCGGGTCCGGCAGCCGCTTGGCGAAGAAGCCGCCCTTGGCACCGCTCGGCACGATCACCGCGTTCTTGACCTGCTGGGCCTTGACCAGGCCGAGCACCTCGGTGCGGAAGTCCTCCCGGCGGTCGGACCAGCGCAGGCCACCGCGGGCGATCGGTCCGAACCGCAGGTGGACGCCCTCGACGTCCGGGGCATAGACCCAGATCTCCCGGGCGGGCCGGGGCTGGGGCGCGAACGGGATCTCCTCGGTGGAGATCTTGAAGCTCAACCGGCGGTGGCCCTGGAAGAAGTTGGTGCGCTGGGTGGCCTGCATGACGGTCAGGAATCCCTGCAGGACGCGTTCCGCGTCGAGCGTGGTGACCGCGTCCAGGGCCTTCTCCGCGCGCCCGCGCACGTCCTCGAGCGCCTGGCGGCGTGCCTGGCCGGCCGTCGCGCCGTCGTCGTCGGTGGCCAGGCCGAGCTCCGGATCGAACCGGGTGAAGAAGTACTCCACCAGTAGGGAGGTCATCTCTGGGTGCGAGAGCAGGGAGTCGGCCATGAAGGTCAACGAGTACTGCACCCCGAGCTGGCGCAGGTACTTGCCGTAGGCGCGCAACATCGAGATGGTGCGGCTGTCCAGGTGGTGGAACAGCACCAGCCGGTCAAGGGCATCGGACTCGGCGGTGCCCGTGGCCGCGGCCACCACGGCCTCCTCGAGGAGGCGGGCGGTCTGCTCGTTCTCCGTGTCCTCGGGGTAACCGAGGCCGAAGTCGTAGAGGAAGAACTTGCGTCCGTCGGCCGGTTCGACCTCGAAGGGACGCTCGTCGATCACGGACAGGCCGAGGTTCTGCAGCACGGGCAGCACCTCGGTCAGGGTGCGGGGACGATCGGAGTAGACCTTGAGGCGGCCCACGGTCATGCCCTCGACGTGCGCCTCGGCCTGGCGTGAGCGTTCGTCGTGCTCCTCCGGGACGACGTGCACCACCGGGGTGCCGTCACCGGGCAGGGACGAGAACCGGCCGATGTCCTCCAGGGCGTCATCGATCTCATAGGCCACCCGGTACGGCGGCGGGAAGGCCTCGTCCCACAGCCGGGCGGTGTCCACGCCGGCGTCCTCGCCGAAGGTCTCGATGGCCTTCTCGTCCACGCCCTCCTTCCAGGAGCGCACGGCATCGACCAGGCGCTGTTCCAGCCGGCGGGCATCAATCGGTTCGATGAGCTCACGGTCGCGGGGCAGCCGGACCCGGAAGTAGAGGCGTGCCAGCACGGACTCGGTCAGCCACACCTGGAAGTCGAGCGACTCACCGCCCAGGGCCTCCAGCAGCACGTCCTGGATGCGCCCCCGCACGGCGGTGTTGTACCGGTCCCGGGGCAGGTACACCAACGCGTTCATGAACCGTCCGTAGGTGTCCGGACGCAGGAACAACCGGGTCCGGCGCCGCTCCTGAAGCTGCAGGATCTGGCGGCAGGTCTCCCACAGCTCGTCCACGTCGACTTGGAACAGCTCGTCGCGGGGGTAGGTCTCCAGGATCTGCTGCAGTTCCGCGCCGGAGTGGGAATCCCGCGGGAAGCCGGACAGGGCCAGGACCGCGGCCGCCTTGTCCCGGATCAACGGGATGTCCTCCACCGAGGTGGTGTAGGCCTTCGGGTCCCAGAGGCCGATGAAGCGCCGCTCCCCGGTGACCTTGCCGTCCGCGCCGTAGGTCTTCACCGCCACATAGTCCATGTACGCGGCACGCTGCACGCGGGACCGGGAGTTCGCCTTGGTGATGATCAGCGGGATCGGCCGCTCGATCTGGTTGCGACCGGCGATGGACAACGGTGCCGGGGGTGCCGTCGGCCGGTTGCGCAGGATGCCGAGCCCGGTGTCCTCGAGCGCGACGAGGACCTGACCGTTGTCTCCGCTGTGAAGGACGTACTCGCGGTACCCGGTGAAGGTGAAGTGGCCGTCCTCCATCCAGTTCAGCAGCTCGGTGCTCTGCCGCACCCCCTGGACGTTCTTGGGCGCGTCATGGGCCAGCGTACGGGCGGCGGTGAAGGCGGCCGACCGCATCCGGTCGGCATCGGCGACGGCCGCGCGCACGTCCGCGAGCACCTCGGCGAGTCCGCGCTCGAGTTCGGTGGCCTGCTCGTCGGTCATCGGCCCGACGGTCTGGATGCCGATCCACGACTCGACGCCGGCACGTGCGCCGTCACCGGCCACGAGCGGACCGAGGTCTGCCAGGGCCGCCGTCGTATCACCACTGGCCGTGCCGCTCTGCGTGGGCACGCGGTGCACGGCGAGCAGACGGCCGGTCTCCAGGTCCCGGTGGGCGATCACGGTCGGGTGGGCGACGAGCCGGATGGCATGGCCCTGGCGGGTGAGTTCCGAGGTGACCGAGTCGACCAGGTAGGGCATGTCGTCGTGGACGATCTGCACCAGGGCGTGCGGGCGGGTAGGCGTGGCCTTCACCACGGCGTCCTGCCGGCCCTTACCCGCGGCCAGGTCCACGTGGGTGGTCACCATGTCCGTGCGGGTCGTCGGATCGAGTTCCGCCAGGTCCTCATCGGAGACGTGCTCGAAGTAGGCCTCGAACAGCGGGCCAGGATCGACGTCGCGCTCCGGGGTGGTGGAGTCGTGCTGATCGGTCCACAAAGGGGTCGACGATGACATCTGGGGGTAGTCCTCTTCCATCGCTGCAACGGTTCCGGTGCACCGGGGCGACCGGACCAGTGGAACGTCGTTGGTCCACTGGTCCCGAGCCTAGTGTCCTGCGTCTCAAAGCGTTAACGTGCCGCGCCCGTAGCCTTGCCCCGTGTCCGGCCGAACCACACCGCTCCCCAGCGGGGCAGCCTCGGCAGCCGCGCGGTCCGGGCCGTGGCCATCTCGACGCCGGCCAACCCCGCCAGGGCCCGGCGCAGGGCCGATTGCGGGGCGGCCTCGGCCAGCACCTGGCCCCCCAGCAGTGCACGGTCCAGCGCCTTGCGGTCCCACGGCAGGAACGCGCCCACGGACCGGTCCGCGGCGAAGCGTTCGAAGACGCCACGAACCTGGGACGCCGGCGCGACCCCGGACGCATCGGCCCGCACCTGGTTGATGACCACCTCGACCGCGCCCACCGCGGAGGGCACGGCCTGGTCCAGATCCTCGAGGGCACGGACCAGTCGTGGCAGGCCCACCGGATCTCCCGTCCCTACGGCCAGCACACGGTCCGCCCGGGCCAGCGCCGCCAGGGTGGCGGCATTGCGCTGGGGCGCCGGGATGTCGAAGCTCAGTTCCTCGTCCTGCTCCAGACTGAAGCCACAGTCGACGACGACCTCCTCCCACCCCTGGGCCGCCGTGTCCAGGACGGCGTCCAGGGCGGCGGTGCGCAGTTCGGGCCATCGGTCCGATCGGGTCAGTCCGGTGAGCACCTGCAGCGTGCCGCCCGCCACCCGTGCGCGGATGGCGGCACGGGCAAGGCCGTCCGGGGAGATCCGGCCGGTCTCGGCCAGTCGGCACGCCTGGGCGATGCCCGCCGACTCATCCAGCAGGCCCAGATGGACACCAGCGGCAGCGGCGTAGGTGTCCAGGTCGATCAGCAGGGTGCGGCGGCCGGCCAGCGTGAGTTCCACCGCCAGGTTCACGGCGACAGTGGTCCGCCCCGGACTACCCGCAGGCCCCCACACGGCCGTCATGCGCCCGGGTCCGGCCGGCGCCACCGGTCGGTCCTCCTCCGTGATGGCCGGGGACTGTGCCGCCGAGGTCCGTACCGTCCCCGGCCCCTCGACGTGCCCGCCCCGGCTGACGGCCGAACGGGGCCCGGCCGTCGGTTCCTCAGGAGCGTCCCGACGCGCCGGCCCGGCGGGTGCACCCCGGCCTGAAGTCACCTCGACCGGTCCGGCCGGCTCCATCACACCGCCTTCCGGACCCGAGTCGTCATGTCCTGTGGTGCTCCACCGGGCCCGCCCGGCGGGGGCGGGGTCCCGGGCCTGACGCGCTTCGTCCTGCAGGAGGGCCGCCAGGTCCATGGCCTCGGTCTCCGGTGTCACCGCGGTGACTCCGAGGCCGCGCAACCGTTCCCGCTCCGAGGAGACGTCGGTCAGGGCCACCACCGCCACCGGTCTCGTCCCACCGGTGCCAGCGGCTACGGCGTCCAGGAATGTGAGCGTCACGTGCTCCGTGTCACCGGCGACGAGCAAGGCGTCGGCCACTCCGGAGCGCGCCACGGAGATGAGTTCGGCGAGACTCTCACAGCGGCGGACGACCGTGACCGGGCCGCGCAACCGTTCCAGCCCGGAGACGTGGTCGTGGCCCGGCATGATCGTGGTGACGACGGAGACCTGGCGCATGCGTGCCCACCTACCGCCCACTCAGGGACGGGACCACGCTGATGCGGGCGCCGTTGCCCTTGGCGTCCAGGACGCGGGGCAGTTCCTCGGGCCCGAGGAGGACCTGGAGGGAGACGTGTCCCGTCGTGCCGAAGGATCCTGAGGCCTCGGTGAGGCCGGCCAGCTCGGCGGCCGGAGCCACCAGTTCGGGTTTCTCGAAGCCCTGGCGCCCGTCCGCGGCGGCGATCCAGACATCGACCCGAGTTCCCGGGCCGGTCCCTTCCGGGAGGGGGTCCTCCAGGGTGAGGGCCACGGCCTGGCGCTCCTGGGGGTCCACGGGAGCCACGGCCGCCACCGGGAGCAGTTCGCCCCGGCGCACCGTCCCCACGACCGAGACCCCGGGCGGCACCGGTTCGTCGGCGGGCAGGTAGTCATCGGCGGCGTCGCCGAGCCGCGCCTGCACCACGGTCAAGTGACCCGGTTCCACGACGGCGCCGGGCACGAGGTCTTCCCCGGCGGCCCAGTACCCCTCGGACCGGTCCAGCGACTGGATCAGCGTCACGATTCCTGCCACGGACAGCAGGACGATCAGAATCCCCGCCAGGAGCCGAGGGTCCTTCCACCCAGGCCGCCTCAGGCGCGGAGCCTCCGCGCTGTTGGTCCCCTCCACGAGCGCCTCCCTCGTCGGTCCGGCGGTCCCGTCCACCACCGGTATGCGTCGACCAGCCTAGTCACAGCCGGGAGCCTCACGGGCGTAGGACGCCACGTCTGTGGACGACACGGTCCTGAGTCCGGCGGTTGTGGAGATCGGACCGCGGGTCCAGAGGGCGTGGGAGAATGGCGGCAACACACCCGTCACGACCAGCCGGAGGACCGATGCCGCGCTTCCTCACCCTGACCGACGTCGCCGAGGAACTGCAGATCTCGATGGCCCAGGCCCGCGCGATCGTGCGGAGCGGTGAACTTCCGGCGATCCAGATCGGCGGGCGCGGGCAGTGGCGCGTGGAGCAGGTCAAGCTCGACGAGTACATCGAGCGCCTGTACGAACAGCAGGCCGCCAAGGCCGAGGCCCGCCGGACGGGTACCCCTCAGACCGAGGATGCGTGAGCTGAGCGCACCAGGCCCACCGCCTCGAACGGGATGACCCGCCACCGGCGCACGCTCCGGGCGCGGCGGGACTCGTCACGGGGGTGTACCGCCAAGTCGACGTGATCGTGCCCGACGCGATCGATCGTGCCTTCCCCCAGGCTCTGACCGTCGCGGCCGCGGACCTCGACCCCCGCCCGCACGCGGGACAGGACCCGGTAGGCGGAGCCGATCCCCAGCCGACGTCGACCCGGTGAGGAGTCGGGCGCCGCCACCACCAGACTGGCGTCGACGGCCTGCACGGCCGCAAGTGGCACGAGGAGACCGCCTGCATGGTCGTGACCACCGACCCAGGACTCCCCCACGGCTGACACGGTCAGCTGCACCCGATCCCCGCCCACCAGTTGCAGCTGTAGCTCTCCGCCCAGCACCCCACGCAGCCGCTCGGCCAGGGTGATCGAGGCCCGCTCACCCCGGGTGAGCTCGGCGGCCTCCGCCTCCGTGTCCTGCCATTGCCCGTGCGCCAACTGAGCCTCGAGGTCGGCGAACAACCCGTCCCATCTCATGACCTCAGCCTAGGCATGGCACGCCGATCTCACTAAACAACGTCAAACAGCATCTAATGCAGTCGAAACGCTCCTACACAGCTCAATACGACTCTATTGACACCAAAAGATGTCCGGTGTTGGGTGGGAGAAGACATCGCTCCGGCACACGGGACGCTCGATCTGTGCCGGCCACCCGAAAGGACAGACCGTGGGCGCTGCATCCGTGAACCGACGTCCGGCACTGCGCTGGGAGGACGCCTTCCTGACGGCGCTCGCCACCGTGTCCGGTCCCCTGCTGTGGTGGCTGGGGTCCAGGGGCATGAACCCGGTGGTCGCCTCCGACCTGTACTCGCTGGAGTTCCTGGTGGCCTCGGCCTGCGCGGGCCTCGGAGCGGTGCTCTCCGCCTGGTGGCTCCTCGCCCTGGGTGCGACCGCGCTGGTGGGCCTGGGACAGCACCTCCACTCGGTGCGGCTGATGCGGTGGGGGCACGCCCTCTCACCCGGCTTCGTCCGCCGGGTAGCGGCGGCGACCCTGGGACTCCAGCTACTCGCCACCCCGGGTGCATGGGCGGCGCTCCCCGAGGACACGACCCCCGGCGGTGCTGGCTCGCCCCCCGGCTCGAACGCCCGGCACCAGGTCCCGGCAGCGGTCTCTGCGCTGCCCACCCCCGCCTGGCTGGACGCCGCGCAACGGTCACGCACGGAGGTCTCCGGGGAAGCAGACCTGCCCACACCGACCTGGACGCCGGTGACCCCTGCGGCACCGGCGCCCGGGGCCTCCCGGTCGAACCGCGCGGAGGGAACCGCCCCTGTGGTCGCGACTGTGCGCGTCGGTGACTGCCTGTGGGACATCGCCGCCGAGGAACTCGGCCCCTACGCCACGGACCTGGAGATCGACCGCCGGTGGCGGCTGTGGTACCGGCACAACGCTGACGCCATCGGTGCCGATCCCGACGCGATCTCTCCCGGCACCGTCCTGC
>DATBUG010000113.1:0-2456 GCA_036516315.1 Citricoccus sp. | reverse complement strand
GTCGCCGTCCGCGAGTTCGCCTTCACGGTCGACGAGCCCGAGGCCGTGGGCGGGCGCAACGAGGCCCCCACGCCCATGGAGTACCTGGCCGGTGCCGTGGGCGCGTGCATCACCGTGACCATCGACCAGGTCGCCGCGCGCCGCGGTCTCGAGCTGACCGGCGTCAACACCTACTCGGTGGCGCGGCAGGACCGCCGCGGCCTGGCCGGCACGGCCGATGTCCAGCCCTACTTCCACGCCTACCGGCTGCAGGTCTGTCTCGGCACCCCCGAGACCGACGCGGACGTCCTGCGGGACTTCGCCGCCGCCGTCGAGCGTTCCTGCCCGGCCGTGAACCTGCTCCGGGACGCCCACACGGGCCTGACGGTGGCGTGGTCCTTCGCCGCGCGCACCGTGGAGCACGACGCCGAGGCCGCCTGCAACCGCGCGCTGGGCTACCCCGTGCGGCACGAACCGGCCGACGCTCCGGCGCCGGCGCTGATGCTCGAGGACGCGGACCCGCGCCCCACACCCGACGGCGGGACCCGGCCGGGTGTGCCGGCCACCGCGCCCGCTGGGACGGAGGGCCGCGCGTGAGCGCCGCCGGGCTGTGGACCATCCTGCTGGCGCTCGCCTACACCGGGTGGCTCGTGGTCGGCGGGCGGGTCATGGCCCGGCGCGGGGAGTCCGGCCGCGGAGGCTTCTTCGTGGGCGGGCGCTCCTTCGGGCCCTGGACCGTGGCGTTCTGCATCACCGGCCTGTTCTCCGGCTCGTCCTACATCGCGATCGTGGAGCTGAGCTACCGCACCGGCATCTCCGCGATCTGGTATGGGGTGGCCGAAACCGTCCAGGTCATCCTCATCGCCCTGCTGCTGGTCAAGCCGTTGCGGGAGAAGCTCGTGGTGACGGTGACCGGGGTGATCGGGGACCGCTTCGGGCGCAGTGCGAAGGCGATCGGCTCGGTGATCACCGGCCTGACCTTCCCCATGTACTCGGTGGCGACCACCATCGCCTTCGCCTCAGCGCTGTCCGTGGTCACGGACCTGTCCCTGGAGCTGTCCGTGGCGGTGACCGCCGTCGTGCTGCTGGGCTTCCTCTCTTCCGGGGGCATGCGCTCCGTCGGGTTCAGCCAGACCATGAACGTGCTGATGATCGGGGTCATGTTCCTCGTGGGGGCCTGGGCCGTGCTCACCGGGCCCGGCCTCGGCGTCACGGGTGGGGATACCACCGCGGCCGCGGAGATGTTCGACCTGTCCAACGCCGGGGTCTCGCTGATCGTCGCCTGGTTCGGCACGTTCATCATCAACGTCCCGCTGGCGCAGGCGGCGTTCCAGATGGCGATGTCCGCGCGCAGCCCCCGGGACGGGCAGAGGGGCCTGTTCCGCGCTGCCGTAATCGGTGCACCACTGCTGGTGCTGGGCGTGCTCGTGGGGGTGACCGCCGCCGTCGCGACCCCGGACGGGCGGTTGCCGCTGGTGTCGATCGCCGAGTACGTCGCCGGTGCCATCCCGCCCTGGGCCGCCGGCCTGTTCTTCGTGGGGCTGTGGGCCTGCGCCCTGGGCTGGGCCGGTCCCTGTCAGTTCTCGGGAGCCACCTCGCTGGGCCGTGACCTGGGCTCGGCCCTGAACCCACGGGCCACCGAGGCCCAGCTCGTGCGGTACACCCGTTTCGCCCTGGTGGGCCTGACCGTGGTGATGATCGCTTTCGCCCTGTTGCGGACCGAGGAATCGGCGTGGTGGAACGTCATGGCCTGGACCCTGCGCAACGGCGCCACGCTCGCTCCCGTGCTGGCCGCGTTCTTCTGGCCGCTGGCCACCCGGCCTGCCGCCCTGACGGCCATGCTCGCCGGCTTCGGCACGGGGCTGGGCTGGTACGCCGCCTCCGGGTTCCATCCCACCGACTTCCTGTTCGGGCTGCACCCGGTGTGGCTGGGCATGGCGGTGAACCTCCTGGCGCTGATGACCGTGACGTTGGTGGGTGCCCCCTGGCGGGTGGTGCCTCCCGGCCGGTCCCGCCAGCGCGGGGTGACCGCGGCGGTGGTCGCCGCCCTGGTGCTCGCCGTGGGCGTGGCGTTCTGGCCCTGGCTCTCCCAGTACGGGCTCACGGGCCTGGTCCTCGGCGCCGTCATGGTGGCCGCGTTCACCGCGGCCGTCCTGCTGACGGAGCCCACGGCCACCCCGGGCACGTCCCCTTCGGACGGGGCCGCCCCGGGCGGACCGGCGGCTGCCCTGGCCTCCTCCGGCGCATCCCCGACCGCGACGCCGGACGACGACGCCGGCCCCGGCCTCACGCCTCGCCCAGTCGCGCCGCTTCGGCATCGATGAACCCCTGGGCGCGCTGCAGCGCCCGGGAGGAGTAGGTGCCCCCGGAGCGGGCGTCGAGGAGGGCGGCCTGCTCCACGTCGATGAGCTGGCGCCGCAGTTCCCGGGCCTGCTGCAGTCCGCTGTCCGGGTCCTCCGTGGCCATGGTCGCCAGGA
>DATBUG010000112.1:0-3529 GCA_036516315.1 Citricoccus sp. | reverse complement strand
GGCCGGTCAGCCGGTTCACCAGGACCGAGTTCCGGTAGGCGCCCATGCCCAGGTCTGGGGCGGTGAAGCCGTGGGTGTGCAGCTCGGCGTTCTGCACGAAGACGTCACCGTGCACGCCGATGCCGTACCTGCGGTCCACGTTCCACCGGCCGTCCGGCAACCGGGAGAGACGGTCGGCGATCCCGTCCAGGAAGGCGGGCTGCCGGTGGGCGTAGCCGGTGGCCAGCACCACCGCGTCCACGACGGTCTCGTGCCGCCCGCCGTCCTCGGTGTGGCGCAGGGCCAGGTGAAGCCGCCCGTCCTGGTCGCGCACGTCCTCCAGGGCGGTCGCGGCCCGCAGGGTGGCGGGGGCCGGACCGTGGACGCTGGCCTCGTAGAGCATGTCGTAGATGCGGTTGAGCAGGTCCGCGTTGACGCCCTTGTACAGCGGGGCGTGCGAGGCGCCCAGGCGGTCCCGCACCGGCTGCGGCAACGAGGTGAAGTGGTCGATGTAGTCCGGGGACGTCATCTCCAGCGTCGGCTTCGTGTACTCGAGCGGGAAGAACCGCGGGGACCGGGTGAGCCACTCGACGTGCCGGTCCTCGCCGGCGGATCCCAGCAGGTCGACGAAGACCTCGGCGGCGCTCTGGCCACTGCCCACCACGGCGAGGCGCCCGGCCTGTCCGAGGCGCTCGCGGGCCGGCAGGTACCTGGAGGAGTGCACCACGCGCGGGTCGTCGCGCAGGGCCTCGGGGACGGCGTCCGGCAGTGAGGGCTCGGTCCCGGTGCCCAGCACCAGGTGCCGGCCCCGCAGGGTCCGCGGGCCGTCCGGGGTGTGTGCGGTCACCCGGTAGGCCTCGCCGTCGTGCTCGACGGCGGCCACCCGGTGCCCGTAGTGCACCGGCAGCCGTTCGGCCGCCCAGGCCAGGTAGCGCGAGTACTCGGCGCGCAGGGCGTAGAAGTCCTCCCGGATGTAGAACGGGTACAACCGCCCGGACTCCTTGAGGAAGGCCAGGAAGGACAGCGGGTGGGTGGGATCGGCGAGGGTGACCAGGTCCGCCATGAAGGGAACCTGCAGGTGGGTGCCCTCCAGCATCATGCCCGGGTGCCACTGCGGACCGTCGTGGGCCTCCAGGACCACGGTGTCCAGCCCGGCGGGCGCGGCCAGGGCGGCGAAGCCGAGGTTGAACGGCCCCGCGCCGATCGCGATGACGTCATGCGTGCTCATGCCATCACCTCTGCACCGGTCAGGACCCGGCCGTGCCGGAGGACGTCCTCCAGGATCGCGGCGACGTCCGCAGCCGTGGTGCGGGGGTTGAGCAGCGTCAGCTTCAGGTGCCGGCGCCCGGTCACGGTGGTGGCGGCGACCATGGCGGCGCCGGAGCGGTAAAGCGCCTGGCGGATGGCGTCGTTGAGTCCGTCCACCTCCGTCGGACCCGGTGGGTCCGTGTGCCGTCCGGACTCCGGATCCAGCCCGGGGTCGTAGCGGAAGACCACCGTGCCCAGCTGGACCGGGGCCGCCAGGGCCAGCCCGGGGCAGGACTCGACCTGCCGGCCCGCGTCCGCCGCGAGGTCCAGGGTGGCGTCGAACAGGGCACCGAGGGCCTGCTGCCCGACCGTGCGCAGGGTGATCCACAGCTTCAGGGCGTCGAAGCGGCGGGTGGTCTGCAGCGACTTGTCCACCTGGTTCGGGCTGGAGGTCTCGTGGCGCGGGTTGAGGTAGTCGGCGTGGTGGGTGACGTGCGCGAAGCGGGCCCCGTCGTCCACCAGCAGTGCGCTGGAGCCGATGGGCTGGAAGAAGGACTTGTGGAAGTCGACGGTCACCGAGTCCGCGAGCTCGATGCCCGCCAGCAGGTACCGGCGGGTGGGCGAGGCCAGCAACCCGCAACCGTAGGCGGCGTCCACGTGGAACCAGGCGCCGGCCTCCCGCGCCGCCCCGGCGGCCGCGCCCAGTGGGTCGACCGCCCCGAAGTCGGTGGTGCCGGCGGTGGCCACCACGGCCATCGGGCGCAGGCCCTCGGCGAGGTCTCTGGCCAGGGCCCGTTCCAGGGCCACCGGGTCCATCCGGTGGCACCGGTCCACGGGGAGGGCCACCACCGCATCCGCTCCGAGCCCGAGCTGGGACGCCGACCGCACGATGCTGAAGTGGCTGTCCTGGGAGGCGTAGACGCGCAGGCCGGCCAGGCGTTCCGGCAGCGGTCCGGACCGGCCGGCGACGGCGTGGTTGCGGGCCATCAACAGGGCCTGCAGGTTGGACTGCGTGCCCCCGCTGGTGAAGATCCCGTCGGCGTCGGGCCCCAGGCCGGCCAGCTGGGCGGCCCACTCCACGAGGCGCCGTTCGATGAACGTGGCCCCGGCGGACTGGTCCCAGGTGTCCATCGAGGAGTTGATGCTGGTCACCCAGGCCTCCGCCGCCACGGCCGGCACCGCGACCGGGCAGTTCAGGTGGGCGGCGTAGCGTGGGTGGTGGAAGTACACCGCGTCGTCCAGGTAGAGGCCCGCGGCCTCGTCGAGGGCGGCCTCCGTCGAGCCGAGCGGCTCGGCCAGGTCGACGCCGGCCAGACGCCCCTCGAGGTCGTCCACCGTCGGGCCCGTGGTCGGGCCCTGGGCCCGCACCAGGGCCTCGGCGGCCATGAGGGCCGCCGTGCCGTTGTCCCGGAGGAAGTCCCCGGTGGAGTCACCGGACAGCAGGATGTCCTCGGCGGAGGGTGCCGGCCGGGGACTGCGGGGACCCGTGGCGCGGGCTCCCTCCGGACGGCCGGCCGGCGGCGGCGGATCCGGGTGGTCCTCGGGGCCCCGGAGGGCGTCCATCCGGGTGATGGAGCTGGAGGCGGTCATGGAATTCCTTCCGTTGTGAGGTAAGGCTTACCTAACGAGCCGCCATTAAACGCACACCCTTGGGTGGTAATTCAACTGGCCATATGGACGAGTGCCTGTCCAGAGGGCCAATGCGACGAATCCGCTGTGCGGTACGCCACCCTGCTGTTAGGGTGGATGTAATACTGACCGATCGTTCAGAAAGGTAGTGCCCGGATGACCACGCAGACCGCCGCGCCCACCGTTCCCAGCTACGTCCTCGACCAGTGGTGGACCCCGGAGGGCGGGTCCAGGACCACCGACGTCCTGGACGCCAGCACCGGCGAGGTGCTCGCCCGATATGGCGCCGAGGGCCTGGACCTGGCCGCCGTCCTGGAGCACGGGCGCACCGTGGGCCAGCGCGAGCTGGGCCAGCTGACGCTGCACGAGCGCGCCCTGAAGCTCAAGGAGCTCGCGCTCTACCTCAACGAGCGGCGCGAGGAGCTCTACGAGCTCTCCCACCGCACCGGCGCCACCAAGGTGGACAACATGGTGGACATCGACGGCGGCATCGGCGTGCTGTTCACGTTTTCCTCGAAGGGCCGTCGCGAGTTGCCGAACTCCAATGTCATCCAGGACGGTGGCATCGAGCCGCTGTCCAAGGACGGGTCCTTCATCGGCACCCACGTCTACACCCGCATCCCCGGTGTGGCCGTGCAGGTCAACGCCTTCAACTTCCCCGTCTGGGGCATGC
>DATBUG010000111.1:0-3391 GCA_036516315.1 Citricoccus sp. | reverse complement strand
GGTCAGGGCCACGGCATGCCGGGCGGTGCGGGGGAACCGCCCGCGGTCGGCGGCCAGGCAGGTCGCGCGCCAGTCCTCCCGGTCGGACTCGGCGGTCGGTGACAGGTCCACCGCGGCACTGAGCCCCGTCCAGGCCAGCATCGTGTCCTCCAGGGCGCGGTAGGCCACCACGGCCTCCTCGCCGGTCACCCCGCCGGCTTCCAGGAGCCGCAGGAGGGACTCCGTCAGCGCGGTCTCGGCCGGCAGGCGGGTGATGCGGGAGGCCGCCGCCACCCCCACCTCGGGGTGGTCCAGGAATCCCCGGCGCACCGCGGCGAGCAGGGTGGCTACGTCCTCCGTCCACCGGCCGGTCTCGGCGACGCCGGCCAGCGCGTCACCGATGATGCCATCGGCGACGGCGAGGAGCAGTTCGTCCTTGGAGGAGACGTAGCGGTAGAGCGCCGCGGGGTCCACGCCGAGCCGGGCGCCGAGCGCCCGGAAGGTCAGCGGCTGTCCCTCGGCCCGCGAGGTCATGGCCACGGCCGCGGCCACCACGCGTTCGCGGTCCAGCGGGGCGGCGCCGGACTTGGCTGGCCGACCCCGCCGCTGTGGGGTCGGCGGATCATCTGCCGGGTCCTGCATGGTCGGTATCCTCCTCCCCACCCGGCCATGTAGTCAACACCGTTGACAAGTCAGAAGGCGCCGCTGACAATGAAGCCCATGGCCCCGCAGACGCCCGCCGAGACCGGCCCCCTCCTGCTCCACTCCGGCCGGGTCTTCACTGGCACCGCACTGCACCGCGATGCCACCGCCGTGCTCGTGGAGGACGGCGTGGTCACCGCCGTGGGCACGGACGCCGAGGTGATGTCCCGCGCCGGGATCCGCGCGGAGCGGATCGACCTGCGCGGGGGCCTGGTGACGCCCGGGTTCGTGGACGCCCACGTCCACCTGGTGATGGGCGGCGTCGA
The DNA here is from genome assembly GCA_036516315.1 of Citricoccus sp. Classification (GTDB taxonomy): domain Bacteria; phylum Actinomycetota; class Actinomycetes; order Actinomycetales; family Micrococcaceae; genus Citricoccus. Next base: position 2,444 of record DATBUG010000111.1, on the reverse strand, counting down.
GCGCAACGCCTGTGACCTGACGCAGGCCGCGGGACTGGAGGAGGTCCTACGCGCCGTGCGGTGCTACGCCGCGGAGCACCCGGACGAACCGTGGATCCTGGGCGCGGGCTGGCGCTTTGGCGACTTCCCCCCGGGCGTCGATGCCGCCGCCCTGCTGGACGAGGCCGGGGGCGGGCGCCCGGCCTACCTCGTCAACGCCGACCACCACTCCGCGTGGGCGAGCTCGGCGGCCCTGGCCCGGGCCGGGATCACCGCGGTTACCCCGGACCCGGCCGACGGCATCATCGAGCGCCGTCTGGACGGTGCACCGAGCGGCATCCTGCACGAGGGGGCCATGGAACTGCTGGGGCCCGTCCTCCCACAGCGGTCGGCCGGGCAGCTGGCCCGTGGTCTGGCCACCGGTGTGGAGTACCTGCACTCGCTGGGCGTCACCGGATGGCAGGAGGCCATTCTCGGTGACTACGCCGGCTACACCGACGTCTCCGCGGCCTATCGGCGGGCCCGGGTGGACGGTGTCGTTACCGAGGCCGCCACCGGTGCCCTCTGGGTACCCCGGGACCTCACGGTGCAGACCGTGCCCGCCCTGGTGCAGGACTTCCTGCGCCGCCGGGAGGAGAACGCCCGGGCCGGGTTCGTCACCCGTACGGCGAAGATCATGGTGGACGGCGTGCCGGAGAACCGCACGGCCGCCCTCCTGGAGGACTACTGCCGCTGCGGGGAACTCACCGACCCCGCACGGACCGGGACCGGCGAGCGCGAGGACCGGGGCCTGGCCTACCTGGACCGCGAGGTGCTGCTGGCCGTCGGTGCGGCACTGGACGAGGCCGGTTTCGACCTGCACTTCCACGCGATCGGTGACCGGGCGGTGCGCTGGGCCCTGGACACCGTCGAGGCCGTCCGCACGGGGCGTCCCGCGTCCACGGGACGCCACCACCTCGCGCACCTGCAACTCGTCCACCCGGACGACGTCCCGCGGTTCGCCGCGACCGGCACCACCGCGAACCTCCAGGCGCTCTGGGCCTGCGAGGGCCAGCAGATGCGGGAGATCACCGTGCCACTGCTGGGGCCCGAGCGCGCCGGCTGGCAGTATCCGTTCCGCTCGATCCACGCCGCCGGGGCGCGGTTGTGCATGGGCTCGGACTGGCCCGTGTCCACCCCGGACCCCTGGCAGGCCCTGCACGTGGCGGTGAACCGCAGCGAGCCGCCCGCGGCACGGGGCGGCCCACCGGCGTCACCGCTGGTGCCGGGCGAGGCGCTCAACCTGGCCACCGCCCTGGCGGCCTACACCTCCGGCTCGGCGTGGCAGCTCCGGCTGGATGGCCCCGGCCGTCCCCGCGGGGTGATCGCCCCCGGCGCCGTGGCCGATCTGGCCGTGGCGGACCGGGACCCGTTCGCCGCCGTCGCCGCCGGGGACGCCACGCAGATCGGCCGTACCCGTAACGTCCTGACCCTCGCCTCCGGAAAGGTGGTCCACGATGCCCGTTGAGCAGCGCCCGCACCAGGATGAGTCCCTGACCGTCTACGAACGCGCCGAGCGCGAGGCCGACCCGGCCGTGGTGGACGCCGCCCTGGCCGGTGCCCGCAGTGGGTCCTACTGGCTGGACTCCCCGGACCGGCCCGCGCCACGGGCCCCGCTGCGCCAGGACCTCTCGACGGACCTGCTGGTGGTGGGCGGTGGCTACACCGGCCTGTGGACGGCGCTGATCGCCAAGGAGCGTGACCCGGACCGGGACGTGGTGCTGCTCGAGGCGCGCGAGTGCGGCTGGGCCGCCTCCGGCCGCAACGGCGGCTTCGTCTCCACGTCACTGACCCACGGCCGGGCCAACGGGCTCCAGCACCTGCCCGAGGAGGTCGACCGGCTGGACGAGCTGGGGTACCGCAACGTGGAGGAGATCGCCGCCGCCATCGAGCGGCACGGCATCGACTGCGGTTTCGAGTGGAACGGCACCATGACGGTGGCCCTCGAGGACTCCCACGTGGAGGAGCTGCGGCAGGCCCATGCGGAGGACCCCGGGCAGTCCCGGTTCTTCGGCCGGGACGAGGTCCGCGCCGAGGTCGCCTCTCCCCTGTTCCAGGCCGGTTTGTGGTGGCCCACGGAGTCGGCCCTGGTGGACCCGGCCCGGTTGGCCTGGGGGCTGCGCGAGGCCTGCCTGCGGCTCGGGGTGCGCCTGTACGAGCGCTCCCCCGTCACGGACCTGCGCCGGATCGGCAGCGGGCCCTCCGCCCGCGTGGTGGCCACGGTCGGTGGCACCGTGGAGGGCATCCCGTCCGAGGCAGCTCCCCCGTCCCCCGCCCAGCCGGAAGAGACCTACGACGGCGGCCACCGCGCCGCCCCGGACCAGGGTGCGCAGGCCGTGGTCACGGCCCGGTCGGTCGCCCTGGGCACCAACGCGTTCCGGTCCCTGCTGCCCGGCACGGGCCTGTACACCGTGCCGGTGTACGAC
>DATBUG010000110.1:0-4749 GCA_036516315.1 Citricoccus sp. | reverse complement strand
TCGAAGTCCCGGGCCCAGGTCTCGTGCAGGGCGGTCTCCGGTTCGTACTGCACCACCTCCAGGCGCAGCCCGGGATGCTCTGCGCGCAACCGGGTCAGCACCGGCGGCAGCACGGTCAGCGCGGCGGACTGGAACAGCGCCAGGGTGACCCGCCCGGTGAGGTCCTGCCCGGTCGAGACCAGGGCCGCCTCGGCCTGTTCGAGGGCGTCCAGGATCGGGTCCGTGCGTTCCACGAGCGCCACGGCCGCCTCCGTGAGCTGCACGGTGCGTCCGGCCCGGCGCAGCAGCACCGTGTTCGTCTCCCGTTCCAGCAGGGCCAGCTGCTCCGACACCGAGGACGGGGCCAGGTTCATGGCCCGCGCCACGGCGGTCATGGTGCCGCGGATGGACAGCTCGCGCAGCAGCACCAGGCGTCGGACGTCCAGCACAGTGTCCTCCTCGTCCGTCTCCTCTTTCGGCTGCTCCGAAGGGTACCGTGCGGAAACGTTCGCTGGTGGTGCAGCATGTGACGGAGAACAATGGCGGCATGACCACCTCCACTCCCGGTGTCGCACACCCGCAGTCCGCCGATCCGGGGACCCCGGACCCCGCACCGCTGAAGGACCTCGCCCCGGCCGCCGTCGACCAGGTCCGCCGGTGGCTGCGCGAGGCCCGCAACCACCCGGCGAACTTCTCCGCCCGGCAGCTCGCCGGCGTCCTCAAGGACCCGCACGGCCTGGACTTCACGGTCGGGTTCGTGGACCGCGTGGTCCGCCCGGAGGACCCGGCGATCGCCGCCGCCGCGCTGAAGGACCTGGCCCCGCGCACGCCCGGTTTCCTGCCCTGGCCCATGCGCACGGCCATGGGCGCCGGCGGACGCCTGGCCCCCGCCGTGCCCCAACTGGCCGTCCCCGCGGCCCGCAAGGTGCTGCGTGAACTCGTCTCCCACCTGATCGTGGACGCCACCGAGGACAAGCTGGGCCCGGCCATCCAGCGGTTGAAGACCCCCGGCACCCGGCTGAACATCAACCTGCTGGGTGAGGCCATCCTCGGCCGGCGGGAGGCCGAGAAGCGCATGGCCGGCATCCGCGCGCTGATCGAGCGGGACGACGTCGACTACGTCTCGGTCAAGGTCTCCGCCGCCACCGCACCGCACAACCCCTGGGCCTTCGACGAGGCCGTCGCCGAGGTCACCGAGAACCTGCTCCCGCTCTACGAGCTCGCCGCATCCCAGGCGCAGGACCCGCGCCAGCCCTCCGGCGCCACGTTCATCAACCTGGACATGGAGGAGTACCACGACCTCGACATGACCCTGGCCGTGTTCATGCGCCTCATGGACACCCCGCAGCTGCACGACCTCGAGGCCGGCATCGTGCTGCAGGCCTACCTGCCGGACTCCCTGGACGCGATGATCCGGCTCCAGGAGTGGGCCGCCCGTCGCGTGGCCGCGGGCGGGGCGCCCATCAAGGTCCGCGTGGTCAAGGGCGCCAACCTGCCGATGGAACACGTGCAGGCCTCGCTGACCGGGTGGCCCGTGGCGACCTGGGAGTCCAAGCAGGCCACGGACACCCACTACAAGCGCGTGCTCAACTACGCCCTGACCCCCGAGCACACCCGCAACGTGCGGATCGGAGTGGCCGGGCACAACCTCTTCGACATCGCGCTGGCCTGGCTGCTGTGCCGCGACCGCGGCCTGAGCACCGACCAGTCCGATGGCCGCCGCCCGGACGTGGAGTTCGAGATGCTGCTGGGCATGGCCACCGGGCAGGCCGAGGCCGTGAAGAAGGATGTCGGCTCCCTGCTGCTCTACACCCCGGTGGTGCACCCCCACGAGTTCGACGTCGCCATCTCCTACCTGGTCCGCCGCCTCGAGGAGGGCGCGAGCCAGGAGAACTTCATGTCCGCCGTCTTCGAGCTGGACTCGGACCCGGAGCTCTTCGCCCGGGAGGAGTCGCGGTTCCTCGCCTCGGTCGCGGACGTGGACACCTCGATCCCGGCGCCGGCCCGCTCCCAGAACCGCGCCGCGCCCGACCTCGAGCAGGCCCGCGGGCCGGTCCCGGACCCGGTCGACGGCTTCGCCAACACCCCGGACACGGACCCGTCGCTGGCCGCCAACCGCGACTGGGCCCGCCAGATCCTGCGGGCCGTCCCCGGGTCACGCCTCGGCGTGGACGAGGTGGCCGGAGCCCGGGTGCGCCGCCCTGAGCAGGTGCGCGCCGCCGTCGGGCGGTCCGTGGAGGCAGGACGCACCTGGCGCTCGCTGACCGGCGCCGAGCGCGAGCAGGTGCTCCACGCCGTGGCCGACGAGCTCGAGCGGCGCCGGGCCGACCTGCTCGAGGTCGCCGCGGCCGAGACCGGCAAGACCCTGGACCAGGGCGACCCCGAGGTCTCCGAGGCCGTGGACTTCGCCCGGTACTACGGCCGGCTGGCCCGCGGCCTGGACGAGGTGCAGGGAGCCCGGTTCGTGCCCTCCAAGCTGGTGCTCGTCATCCCGCCGTGGAACTTCCCGGTGGCGATCCCCACCGGCGGGGTGCTGGCCTCGCTGGCCTCCGGGGCGCCCGTGGTCTTCAAGCCTGCCTCGCAGTCGGCCCGCACCGGCGCGGTGGCCCACGCAGCGATCGTGGAGGGACTGCGTGCCGGACTGGCCGCCCTCGGTGACCGGCCCGGGGGCGAGCAGTGGGACGGGCAGCGGGCCGCCGCCCTCGCGGCCGACCTGGTCACCCTGGTCACGATCGACGCCGAGGACGAGGCCGAGGTGGGCAAGCACCTCATCACCCACCCGGACGTCGAACGGGTCATCCTCACCGGCGGGTACGAGACCGCGCAGCTGTTCCGCTCCTTCCGGCCGGACCTGCCCCTGCTGGCAGAGACCTCGGGCAAGAACGCGATCATCGTCACCCCGTCCGCCGACCTCGACCTCGCGGCCAAGGACGTGGTCCAGTCCGCGTTCGGCCACGCCGGCCAGAAGTGCTCGGCGTCTTCGCTGGTGATCCTGGTCGGTTCCGTGGCGACGTCCCGGCGGTTCCACCGCCAGCTGCTGGACGCCGCGGCCTCCCTGACCGTCGGCTACCCGGAGGATCCGCGCTCGCAGATGGGTCCGGTGATCGAGGTGCCCGGGGAGAAGCTCAGGCGCGGACTGACCCGGCTGGGCCCGGGGGAGCGGTGGGCCCTGGAACCGCGGCCGCTGGACGAGAGCGGCCGGCTGTGGAGCCCGGGCATCCGGTCCGGCGTGCAGCCCGGGTCCGACGCCCACCTGACCGAGTACTTCGGGCCCGTGCTCGGGGTCATGACCGCCCGCACGCTCGAGGAGGCCGTGGACCTCGTCAACGCGGTGGACTACGGCCTCACCAGCGGCCTGCACTCGTTGGAGGACGAGGAGATCGGCTACTGGCTCGAGCACGTCCGGGCCGGCAACCTCTACGTCAACCGCGGGATCACCGGGGCGATCGTGCGCCGCCAGCCCTTCGGTGGGTGGAAGCGCTCGGCCGTGGGCGCCGGGACGAAGGCCGGGGGCCCGCACTACCTGCACGGCCTCGGCGGCTGGGCGGACGAACCCAGGGGCGGGGCGGACGCACCGGGTGCCGCGGGGACGCCGGGGGCCGGCCCGGTGCCTGCCCCGGCCGCGGCCGGACAGGACGCCGGGACCCCGGCCGGCGACAACCCTGCCCGGGCCCTGCTGGCCGAGGTGGCCGAGGACCTCGACGACGCCGAGCTGTCCTGGCTGGACCGGGCCGTGGCGCTGGACGACGCCGCCTGGGGCGAGCAGTTCGGCGTGGCCCGGGACATCTCGGGGTTGATGGCCGAGCGGAACGTGCTGCGGTACCTGCCGGTGCCCGTCCTCATCCGGTGGGAGTCCGGCCCGCTGGTGCACTTCCTGCGGGTCCTCGCCGCCGGGCTGCGGGCCGGCGGGCCGCTGACCGTGAGCACCCCGGGGGCCCTCGACGCCGAGGTGCAGGACTTCCTGGCGGAGTCCGGGGCCGCCGTGGACGTCCAGGTGGAGAGCACCTCGGCCTTCCACGCGCGGGCGCACCAGCTGGCGCAGATGCCGCCGTCGGCCGAGGGCGCCGGGGACGCCCGGGTGCGCCTGGTCCTGGACTGGGGCACGGCTCCCGGGACGGCACTGTCTGACGCCGACGCCGACGCCGACGCCAACACCGACGCCGAGGCCGACGCGTCCGCGGACGCCGCGGACCGGGAGGTCGCCGTGCAGGAAGCGCGCGCCGCCGTCGTGGCCCTGCACGAGGCCGTGGACGGTTCACCGGACCTCGCCGTCTACGCCGGCCCGGTGACCTCGGCCGGGGACGTGGAGATGCTGCCGTTCCTGCACGAGCAGGCCGTCTCGATCACCGCGCACCGCTTCGGGACCCCGGACCACCTGACGGACCACCTCCTCTGAGGACCCCCCCGCCCATTTCTCATGCCCCGGTGGACAGATCCCCCGTGTACCCCGGGATGATCTGTCCACCGGGGCATGAGTCGTGACGGGACGGGCCCACCGGGGCAGCTCCGGAGAGGCTACCGACGAGTAATATCTCGTGCGAGCATGGTGCCATGCACCTGCTCCTGCGCACCCTGTTGCTGCTCGTCACGTCCCGGCGCCGCTCGCGGCTGAGCATCTGGGACTCGTCGTCGCTGCCGTTGACGGCCCTGCCCACGGACATCGACATCGCCCGGCACATCAACAACGGCATGTACTTCTCGCTGATGGACCTGGGCCGCTTCGACCTCATGGTCCGCTCGGGGGCCTGGGACCTGATGCGCCGCCGGAAG
>DATBUG010000109.1:0-1529 GCA_036516315.1 Citricoccus sp. | reverse complement strand
CTCCGCGGCCTCCGTATAGTGCCCGGACAACCGGCAGTGGGCCATGTCCGCGATGCCGTAGGTCACCGTCGTCCGGTTCGCAACCAGCGGGGTAGCCGTGATGCGGGCCCGCAGGCGCTGGGCGAGCTCGTCCCGAGCATAGTCCGGCGGCGTGAGGGAGGGCCGGTAGTCCATGCCCGTGGGCCGGGTGGAGGTCACCAGCCGCGAGGCGAGACCGGTGCCCTCGAGTCCGCCGAGCACGTGCCGTGGCAACCGCTCCAGGATCCGGGCCAGCGCCGGGGCGTTCTTCAGGTAGAGGTCGATCCAGTGGTCGTGGAGTAGTTCGGTCACCCGCCGCCACGACCGCTTGCGCACGGCCGTCTCCACGGTGGCCTCCACGCCGGCGTCCGCCGTGGTGGCATCCACCGCGGCCTCGGTCAGCTCCCGCACCCGCTGCGGATCGGTGTCCGTCAGCGAGGCCTGCAGGATCTCCCGCACGAGCGTGGGCATGCGCCACTGCCCGTCCGTGCAGGGCACCACCAGCCCCAGCTCCTGCAACCCGGACAGGGCCACCCCGGGCAGGCCGACGAGCGGGTGGACGCGGAACGCCTCCAGCGTCTCCTCGGTGAACTCGGGCAGGAAGGCGGCCGTTTCGATCATGTCCCGGTCCGGCCGTGAGCCCAGCCAGCGCATCAGCGAGGACATGATGGCCAGCCTCGCCGTGCGGCTGCCCAACGGATCGGTGAGCAGGATGCGCACGGCGCGCAGCCAGCCACCGGTACGGACGTGGATCTGCAGCGGGGTCAACGGTTTCGAGGCCAGCCCCCCGGCTCCGGCCAGGCCGCGGTGCCCCGTGGCCTCACCGCGCACGTGGGCCTGCAGGCCGGGACGGTACCGGTCCTGCTCCCGGGCGGCGTAGGCCTCGATCTCCCCCTCCGTCAGCAACACGTCCGTGGGACCGGCCAGCCGGGTGGGGAACGCGGCGACGAGCTCGTTCACCGGGATCTCGAAACCCCCGACGACGGCCACCCGGCCCCCGTGCGGATCGTCCAGCAGGGCTCCCACCCGGTCGATGAACGCGTCGAGGTCGGTCCCGGCCTGGTCCCAGACGACGATCCGGCTGCGCACCTCGGGGCCGTACAGGCCGGTGACAGAATCTGCGGAGGGGGCGGGGCCGGCGTCGGGCACCGCCTCCGGGACGCCCCCCGCGGCGATCCACCCGGCCGCCAGCCACGGGCCGCCCGTGCCCATGGGCGCACGGACGATGAGCAACCGTTCCTCCCCGGACGGCAGGCTGAGGAACCGGTCGAGGGCCGGGTGGGCGGACCCAGGGTCGTCGAAGAGTTCGAGAGGCGCGCCCGGCAGCAGTCCGGACTCTCGCTGCTGGCCGGCGGGCGCCGTTCCGCCCCTCCCTGACCGGGCCGGGACGGACCCGCCGGCGCTCCTGCTCATGTGTCTCCCCTCACGTGGCGTCATTCCGCATCGTACGACGGACCGGGGACACGTGAGGTAACCCGGCGACACCGGACAGGGCTCGGCAGGCGGCCGGG
>DATBUG010000108.1:0-1715 GCA_036516315.1 Citricoccus sp. | reverse complement strand
AAGCGGGTCCGGTGTCCGACGACGAGCTGTCCCCCGACCCATCCCCCGCGCTATTCTCGCTGTGGTGACCGTGCCCGGCGAGCACGGACGCCACCAGCGTCCCGTGCTCGGGCACCGGACCGACGGGCCCGGTGCCGTCGGGGCGGCCGCTGCCGGAGACGTCCGTCCCCCCGGCCACCACCCCGGCCAGGTCCGGGTGCTCGGCGTCGATGCCGGTGTCGATGACGGCCACGGTGACACCCTCACCGCGGGTGCGTTCCCAGGCCGTGCGGAAACCGTACTCGTCCAGCCAGTACTGGTCCTCCCGCCACTGGTCCGCCACGGCCGGGGGCAACCCCGGCGAGAGCGGCGAGACGGGGGGCACCGGCGAGAGCAGCACCGCCCCGGCGGCCAGGGCCGCCGTCAGCGCCCTGCGGACCGGGGCGCAGCTCACGCCAGCTGGGACAGGGCGATCCCGTCCAGGATGTCGTGCTCGGAGGTGATGGCGGTGCCCACCGCTCCCCCGCTCGCCCGCTGGATGCGGCGCAGCACGGTGGACCAGATCAGGGCCCCGGCGCCGATCACGTCCACGCGCCCGGGGTGCATGTAGGGCAGGGCGGCGCGTTCGGCGCGCGTGGCCGTCAGCAGGCGGTGACCGATCCGGGCGGTGGTGGCCAGGTCCAGCCGGGCGCCGTGGATCGCGTGGGCGTCGTACTCGCTCAGGCCCAGGGCAGCGGCGGTGACGGTGGTGATGGTGCCCGCCACGCCCACCACGGCGGCGGTCTCGCTGAGCGGGACCACGCCCTCCACCCGGTCGAGCACGGCCTCGACGTCCGCCGTGGCGGCGGCGATCTCCTCGGCCGTCGGCGGGTCGCCGTGCAAATGGCGCTCGGTGAACCGCACGCAGCCCATCGGCACGCTGATGGCCTCGGTGACCTGCGGGCCATCCGGCCCGTCCAGGGTGCCCAGGACGAACTCCGTGGACCCGCCGCCGAGGTCGACGACGAGGATCTTGCGTCCCCGCCCGGCCTCGCCGGCGGTCTCCTCCAGTGCCGCCGGGTCCAGCACGGAGGCCGCGCCGGCGAAGGACAGGGCGGCCTCCTCATCCCCGGTGACCACCTCGGGCTCGACGCCGAGCCGCTCGCGGATGCCGGCGGTGAAGACCGCGGCGTTGGCGGCGTCGCGGGTGGCGGAGGTGGCCACGAAGCGCACGCTGACGGCGCCCAGGTCCCGCAGGATCCCTGCATAGTCCTCGGCGGCGGCAAAGGTGCGCTCCAGCGCGGCCTCGGAGAGCCGGCCCGAGGCGTCCACGCCCTCGCCCAGGCGCACCACCCGCATCTCCCGGTGCAGGTCGGCCAGGCGGACGGGGGGCCTGCCACCGGCCTGGTCGGTCCGCTCGGCCCGGGCCACGAGCAGGCGGATGGAGTTGGTGCCGCAGTCGATGGCCCCGACCACCGTGCCCGCGCCCTCGGCCTGGACGGGGTTGCGCGCCCCGGCCAGCCGCCGCACGTGGCGGCTGAGGTCCCGGGTGGGGACGGGCGCCTCGGGGTCCCAGGCGCCGTCACACCAGCACCGGTCCGCCGTCCAGTCCTCGCGGATGGCCGCCAGGGCCTCGTCACCGAGCGGGTTGACGCCCGGGCCGGCCGCGAGCGAGTGCCCGACGAGCACGTGCAGGCACTTCACCCGTTCGGGCATGCCCCCGGCGGAGATGCCCGCGATCTCCGGGACGCCGTCCG
>DATBUG010000107.1:0-2628 GCA_036516315.1 Citricoccus sp. | reverse complement strand
ACGACGAGGACGACGACCTCGGCCACGTCTGGATCACCAAGCACGACCACAAGAAGGGCTGGCAGTACGCCGAGTTCGACGACCACGGCGGTGACTACACGCTCAAGTACAAGGTCGTGAAGTACTGGAAGTAAGCCCCTGACGTCCGGGTGCGGGACGACGCCCCGCGCGCTCCCGCACCCGGTCACCCACCCCGCACCATCCTCCCGGCACGATCCCCAGAAGGAAGACCATGAACTCCGTCCCGATGACCCGGCCGGTGATCGATCCCCCGCAGGCCCGGCCCGCCGATGAGGCCTTCACCAGTCGCGGTGCCACCTACGACACCCTGGCGGCGGTCGCCACCCGGCTGGCGATCCTGGCCGTCGAGGACACGCTGAACGACCCCGACGACGAGCGCACGCTCGAGCGCATCACGCTGGTGGAGCACCTGCTGCGCTACGCCAACGCCCACGGATCCACCCGCCCGGCTGCTGCTCTACGCCGGGCCCTGGCGGGCATGCAGTTCGCGCTCGGCCAGCCGGGTACCCCGGTGCTCTCCGTCCTGGAGGAACTGCGCATCGCGACCGCGCAGACCCAGTGACACCGCCCCCGGATCCGCCGGATGAGCGCGTCGTCACTCGATCAGGTGCAGGGATGCGGCGACCTCGTCGAAGGTCCCGGTGTGCTCCGGGAAGACGGCGGGCGGCGCGAAGAACACCAGCAGCTGGTCGGGGTCGGTCTCGACGGCCAGGACCCGGACCTGCAGCGTGGCCTCCGGCAGCTGCACCGCCCCTTGCATCACCTGGCCCGGCAGGTCCCCCACGCTGGTCTCGCCGCGGTTCACCAGGTAGGCGTCCCGGCCCGGCAGCAGGGCTTCCGCGGCGTCGGCGCGGGCACGCGCGGACTGGCCCGCCTGGCCGGCCGGCCGGTGGTAGATCGCGAGCCCGACGAGGCTCTGCGGGTCTTCGGCAGCGCGCCGGGCCAGTGCCGCGGGGGCCGCGGGGTCATCCGCGAACAGCGGGACCAAATCTGCTGCGGAGAGCACGCTGACCGTGCTGTCACCGGCCTGGTGGGTGCGGGCGGTCCAGCGCTCCGGCACCTCGAGCGTGTACGGGAGGCCCTCGGCACGGAAGGTCACCCGCTCGTCCTCCGCGGGGAGACGCATCAGCACGAGGACGCCCGCCAGGAGCACCACCAGGGCTGCTCCCAGCACGATCAGCCAGCGGGCACGGACGCTCATCCCCGGTGGCGCGCGGTGCCGGGACGCGCCGTGGGGGTCCCGGTGCACAGCGGTACCGGCGGTGTCCGGCGGTTCGGCCGGGGCTGCCGGCGGGGGGCGGCCAGCGGTGCCCGGGCCGGGATCGCTCCGCGCGACCCCGGGTGACATCTGGTCGACCAGTGCGCCGGCGGACGCTGGCCGGTCCCGTGGTTCTGCCGACAGCCCGCGGAGGATGGCGGCCTCGACGGCGGCCGGCACGTCCGGCCGGTGCGCGGAGAGAGGCGGCGGATCCCCGCTGGGGCGGTTCCGCAGGCGGGCCTCGCCGTCCTCGGGACCGAATGGGGGGCGCCCGGCGAGCAGGGTGTATGCGACGCTGGCCAGGGCATACACGTCCGCCGGGGGGCCGACGTCCTCACCGCGGAGCTGTTCCGGAGCGGCGTGCACGGCGACCGATGCCGTCTCGGGGTCCAGGCCGAATCCGGTGAGGAGGACCCGGCCGTCGTCGGCCAGCAGGATGGTGCCGGGCCGCACGTCCCGATGGACCAGGCCGGCCGCGTGCGCGGCATCCAGCGCACCGGCCGTCTCCCGCACGAGGTGATCTGCCTCGGACAGCGGGAACGGTCCCCGCCGGTCGAGTTCGGCCTGCAGGTCCGTGCCCCGCACGTGTCCCATGACGACGTACAGCAACCCTGACCACTCCCCGGCCTCGTAGACCGGCAGGACGTTCGGATGGTCCACGGAGGCCACGAGCCGGCACTCACGGAGGAAGCGGTCGCGGAACTCCTCCTGGGCGGCAAGCTCCGGGGCGAGGAGTCGCAGGGCCACCGGGCGGTCACGCTCGACGTCCTGGGCGTGGTAGACGATGCCCCTGCCGTCCTGCGCGATCAGCGACCGGACCGGAAAGTGCGCGATCTCGAGCCCGTGGCCCGGGGAACCCGTCTGGTGCGCCACGGATCAGCCGACCGGATGTCCGCAGCCGCCGCAGAACCGGCTTGCCGGTTCGAGGGGCCGTCCACACCGGGAACAGGCGCCCCGTCCCGCATCCCCTCCGGCGAGGGAATGGCGCGGCGCCGGGTGGCGGCGCCCCAGGACGAGAGCACCGGCGAGTCCCGCCACGAGCACCAGTGCGAGGATGATCGCCACCCAGGCGCCGGGCCGGATGCCCCCGGTGCCGTCCTGGGGACCGGCGGCCGTCGCCGGCTCGGCGCTGGCCCCGGGATCCCGGCTCGCCAGGTCCCGGGCCTGCCGGAGATGGCTGGTCGCCAACGCCGAGTCGTAGTACGTCAGGGCCTCCTCGAGAGAGCTCTGCGCGGCACCGCCCGGCTGTCCCGCGGAGAGGTGGTCGATGCCCCGGCGGAAGACGACGTCGAACTTGGACGGCGTCGTCTCCACTCCGGCCTCCTGCAGCGCCGCCGTCAGGTCCTGGA
>DATBUG010000106.1:0-2490 GCA_036516315.1 Citricoccus sp. | reverse complement strand
CCTCGAGGCCACCCGCCGCCGGATCCGGGAGATCTCGGACCGCTTCGGCTTCCACGTGGACCCGGACGCCCGGGTCGAGGACCTCCCGGTGGGCGTCCAGCAGCGGGTCGAGATCATCAAGGCCCTCGTCCGGGATGCCCGGGTGCTCATCCTCGACGAGCCCACGGCCGTGCTCACCCCGCAGGAGACCGACGAACTGCTGGACATCATCCGGCAGCTGCGGGACAGCGGCACCGCCGTCGTGTTCATCTCCCACAAGCTCCGTGAGGTCAAGGCGATCTCGACGCAGATCACCGTGCTGCGCCGCGGCCGGGTGGTGGGCACCGCGGACCCGGAGGCGGACCAGTCCGAACTGGCCGCGCTGATGGTCGGCCGCGACGTGGTGCTGAACCGCGCGAAGTCCGCCCCGACCCTGGGGGAGGAGACCTTCACCGTCTCCGGGCTCACCGTGCTCAGCCCGGACGGCGTCCGGCTGGTGGACGAGGTCTCCTTCGGCATCCGCCAGGGCGAGGTGCTCGCCGTCGCGGGCGTCCAGGGCAACGGCCAGACGGAACTGACCGAGGCGATCATGGGCCTGCAGAAGGCGCACGGCTCGATCCGGCTGGACGGTGAGGAACTGCTCGGCCGCAGCACCCGCCAGATCATCCGCGCCGGCGTCGGGTACGTCCCCGAGGACCGGTCCACCGACGGGCTGGTCGGTTCCTTCACGGTCGCCGAGAACATCGTCCTCAACCGCTACGACCGGCCACCGGCCGGCAACGGGACGCAACTGGACCTGAAGGCCATCCGCCGGCTGGCCGAGCAGAAGGTCCAGGAGTTCGACATCCGCACCCAGGGCGTGGACCTGCCGGTCGGCACGCTCTCCGGCGGCAACCAACAAAAGGTCGTCATGGCCCGCGAGCTGGTGGACGACCTCAAGCTGTTCATCGCCTCCCAGCCCACCCGCGGGGTCGACGTCGGCTCGATCGAGTTCCTGCACGACCGCATCATCCGCGAACGGGACTCCGGCACGCCGGTGCTGATCGTCTCCACCGAACTGGACGAGGTCCTGGACCTGGCCGACCGTATCGCCGTGATGTACCACGGGCGGATCATCGGCATCGTGCCCGGGGACACCTCCCGCGACGACCTCGGCCTGATGATGGCCGGCATCGACCCGGCGGCCGGCGAGCGTGCCGGCGGCCAGGACCCCACCCCGAAGGGAGCGACGGCATGAGCGCCGTGACCACCCAGGTTGCCCCCGCCCCCGCGGCGAACCGGCCCGACGGCGGATCCGCCCTGCGCCACATGCTCTCCGGCAACGGCATGGTCACCGTCCTGGCGATCGTGCTGTCCCTGGTGATCAGCGCGGTCCTGATCGTCGTCACCAACGAGGACGTCACGGAGGCGGCGGGCTACTTCTTCGCCCGTCCGCAGGACACCCTCGTCGCCGCGTGGGACGCCGTGGCCGCCGCCTACGCCGCCCTGTTCCGCGGGGCGGTGTTCAACTACCGGGCGGACGAGTTCTCCGGGATGCTCTACCCGCTCATGGAGTCGCTCACGCTGTCGACACCGCTGATCATCATCTCCCTGGGCATCGCCATCTCCTTCCGTTCGGGCCTGTTCAACATCGGCGGCCAGGGGCAGATGATCTTCGGGGCCATGTTCGCCACGTTCTTCGGCGTGCACCTGCAGCTGCCCTTCGGCCTGCACCTGCTGCTGGTGCTCGTCATGGGCATCCTCGGCGGCGCGCTCTGGGGCTCGATCGTCGGCATCCTCAAGGCGGCCACCGGGGCCCACGAGGTCATCCTGACCATCATGCTCAACTACGTCGCGGTGAACCTGGTGGCGTACCTGCTCCAGACCCCCGTGCTGCAGCGCGAGGGGTCCACGAACCCCGTCTCGGACTTCCTCGAGCCCAGCGCCGTGTTCCCGCCCCTGCTCGGCGGGTCCTTCCGCCTCAACTGGGGCTTCGTGGTGGCCGTGGCCGCCACCGTGTTCGCCTGGTGGCTGATCAAGCGCTCGACGATCGGCTTCCAGCTGCGCGCGGTAGGCGCCAACCCGGCCGCCGCGCGCACGGCCGGCGTCTCCGTGAAGAAGATGTACGTGGTGGCCATGGTCATCTCCGGTGGCCTGGCGGGCCTGGCCGGGATGAGCCAGGTCTCCGGCACCGAGAAGGTCCTCAACACGGACGTGGCCGGCTCCTTCGGCTTCGACGCCATCACGGTCGCCCTGCTGGGCCGCTCCAACCCGGTGGGCGTGTTCTTCGCCGGCTTGCTGTTCGGCGCCCTGCGCGCGGGCGGGGTGACCATGCAGACCGAGACCGGCGTGCCGATCGACATCGTGCTGATCATCCAGTCGCTCATCGTGCTGTTCATCGCGGCCCCGCCGCTGGTGCGCACCATCTTCCGCCTGCCCAAGCCGGGTGCCCTGCAGGCCCGCGCCGAGGCAGACCCCGTCACCCAGCCGGCGCTGGCCGGCGCCGCCGCCGCGACCACCGCCACCGCCGGA
>DATBUG010000105.1:0-2569 GCA_036516315.1 Citricoccus sp. | reverse complement strand
CAGCGCCGGTCCCCGTTTCCCGGGGGCCGGCGCTGCGGCGTTCCGGTGTCCATTCAGCGTCGATTCAGCGTCGATTTGGTGTCGCGCCGCCGGGACGCGTATTCTGGACGGACCAAAGACCGCCGGTCGCCGGATCCCTCGCGGGAACCGGCCGTAAAGCCCTCCTGAACGGAGGCGGCCTGCGCAGGTGAGACAGAGCAACGCCGTCCTGGCGCGCCCGCGGGCCGCCGGTATCGCCACGCCCCGTGCACCTGCACGGGGCGTTTTCGTTGTCCGGGGGAGTGGAGACCGGCCCCAAGCAATGGAAGGAGTGCCATGGCGACGTCTGCGAAGAACGCTGTCGTGGCGGAGCTCGCGGAACTGTTCCGCAGCTCCACCGCGGCCGTGCTGACGGAATACCGTGGTCTCACCGTGGCGGAGCTCAGCCAGCTCCGCCGTGCCCTCGGTGAGAACGCGACCTACGCCGTGGTGAAGAACACGCTCTCCGAGATCGCGGCCAAGCAGGCCGGCATCGACGCCTTCGACGGCAAGATGTCCGGTCCGTCCGCGATCGCCTTCGTCTCCGGTGACCCGGTGGACGCGGCCAAGGCGATGCGTGACTTTGCCAAGGACCACCAGGCCCTGGTCGTCAAGGGTGGCTACATGGAGGGCCAGTACCTTGACGAGGCCGCCATCCAGAAGATCGCGGACCTCGAGTCCCGCGAGGTTCTGCTGGCCAAGCTGGCAGGCGCCATGAAGGGCAACCTGTACAAGGCGGCCTACATGTTCCAGGCCCCGCTGTCCCAGGCCGTCCGCACCGTGGACGCCCTGCGCGCGAAGGTCGAGGAGCAGGGCGGCGACGCCGCCCCCGCGGCCGAGTAACACCCGTGGCCGTGCCACGCGGCCATCTTCACCCCGAACCTGAAAACCTGAAGTAGAAGGAGCCAATCATGGCCAAGCTGTCCACCGAAGAGCTGCTCGAGCAGTTCGCCGAGCTGTCCCTCATCGAGCTGTCCGAGTTCGTCAAGGCGTTCGAGGAGAAGTTCGAGGTCACCGCTGCCGCTCCGGTCGCCGCCGCCGCCCCCGCCGCCGCTGGTGGCGACGCCGGTGCCGCTGCCGCCGAGGAGAAGGACGAGTTCGACGTCGTCCTCGAGGCCGCCGGCGACAAGAAGATCGGCGTCATCAAGGAGGTCCGCGCGCTGACCTCGCTGGGTCTGAAGGAAGCCAAGGACCTGGTCGACGGCGCTCCGAAGCCGGTCCTGGAGGGCGTCAACAAGGAGACTGCCGAGAAGGCCAAGGAGCAGCTCGAGGGCGCCGGCGCCACCGTCACCCTCAAGTGATGCGTGCGGCCTAGCCGCTGCTGAACGATCACGGCCCCCGCTGTCCCGCCTCGTGCGGGCCCGCGGGGGCCGTGGCGATTAAGGGGTCCCCACCGTCTGCCCGGCCGGTTCACAGGGATCACCCAGACTGACTGCCTACGGTAACGAACAGATAAAGGTCGTTCAGTCAGGGAGGGTGCCGACCGATG
Organism: Citricoccus sp.; assembly: GCA_036516315.1. Classification (GTDB taxonomy): domain Bacteria; phylum Actinomycetota; class Actinomycetes; order Actinomycetales; family Micrococcaceae; genus Citricoccus. The sequence goes on along the minus strand of DATBUG010000105.1, from coordinate 1,062 downwards.
GTCGCCACAGCGCAGATGGAGCGGGTCGCGCCGCGCCAGCACGTCCCGGAGCCGGTCCGCGAGGCCGCCGCGCCCCAGCCGCGGCCGAGGTCCCGGCCCCGGTTGGCCCTGCTGGACGGGCTGCGGCTGGTGGCCGCGCTGGGCGTGGTGCTCTTCCACTGGACCGCGTGGCACCACGGCAACTGGGGGCGGCACGGTGACCCGGCCGCCGAGGCCTGGCCCTGGCTGAGCCAGTTCACCGCCGTCGGCGCGCTCGGCGTGCAGTTGTTCTTCATCATCTCCGGCTTCGTGATCCTGCTGTCCTCCTTCGGCAAGTCCCCGGCCCGGTTCATCGGTTCGCGCGTGGGCCGGCTCTATCCCGCCTACTGGCTCGCCGTCCTGGCCTCCTCCGCCCTGATCTTCGCCATCTGGCCGGAACTGGGCGCCCAGCGCGAACCCGCGGACATCTGGGCGAACCTGACGATGTTCCAGGGCGGGCTCGGGGTCGGGCACATCGACGGCGTGTACTGGACGCTCTGGGTGGAGATGAAGTTCTACCTGTGGATCCTCGCCTTCACCCTGGTGGGCATGACGGTGCGCCGGGTCCTGGCCTTCGCCATCGCCTGGCCGGTGCTCGGCAACGCCCTCTACACCGGGCTCGGCGCCGCCGGCCAGGACGTCGGCTGGGTCCAGCACGTGTTCTTCCCGGAGTACTCCGCGCTGTTCGCCGGCGGGATGGCGCTGTTCCTGCTCTTCCGCTTCGGCCACACCCCGCTGCGGTGGGCGGCCCTGGCGCTCAACGTGGTGCTGGCCGCGTGGTGGTCGGCGGGCATCCAGCGGCGCGAGACCGCGGAACTGACCGGTTACGACTACCCGCTGGCGCTCTACGTGGCGATCGTGGTGGCTCTGTTCGCGGTCGTCGCGCTGATCGTCCTCACCCCACTGGCCCGCGTGGAGCTGCCGGGGGCCACCCTGGCCGGCTGCCTGACCTACCCGGTGTACCTGCTGCACCAGCTGTGGGGCTGGTGGGTCATCATGCTGCTCTCGCCGTTCCTGCCCCAGGAGTGGGTGCTGGCCCTCGCG
>DATBUG010000104.1:0-4587 GCA_036516315.1 Citricoccus sp. | reverse complement strand
GCCGGCCGCGTCCAGGGCCGCGAAGGCCCGCTCGAGGGCCGGTTCGGCCATCCGTCCGCCGTCGAGGGCCGGGAAGTCGGAGGCCTCGAAGGACAGCGCGGGCTGACGCATCACGGCGGCCACCGAGGAGAACCGGTCCACGCCCTCGCAGTCCTCCTGGCGCACGATCCCGGCGAAGGCCCCGTCCGCCTCCACGACGCACACGGCCGGGTGGTTGCGCTTGCCCAGCAGGTGCAGCACGTCCAGCACGGTGTCCGTGGGCTGGACCCGCAGCGGGGTCTCGAACACCGGGTGGCGGTCCTTGACCCAGCCGGCCACAGAGCGGATGACCTCGATCGGCACGTCCTGCGGCAGGATTCCGAGCCCGCCGCGGCGGGCCATCGTCTCCACCATGCGCCGGCCGGTCACCGCGGTCATGTTGGCGGCCACCAACGGGATGGTCGCGCCGGTGCGGTCGTCGGCGGCGATGTCCACGTCCATCCGGCTGGTCACCTCGGACTTCGAGGGCACCAGGAACACGTCGGAATAGGTGAGATCGGTGGTCGGGCTCGTGAGGAACTCCATGCCCCTATCGTCGCACCGGTTCGCGGCGCGGCGAATTCGCGTCCGGCGTTGGTGCCTGACCTCGAAATATCACTATGCTGGTACGAGCGCGCCCACGGGCCGGACGGTATGACGTCCGGTGACCGCGGTACCGGAGCGGGGCGTGCGGGAGAGACCCCGCCGGTGAATCACAACATGACTACGGAAGAGGCGTATCCACCGTGCCAGAACTCACGTCCGACCGGCTTTCCGCGGAGTTCCCCGGGAACGAATGGCTCGTCGCGGAGATCTACGACAAGTACAAGGCGGACAAGTCCTCCGTGGACGCGAAGTGGGTGGAGATCTTCGAGCGTCTCGAGGCCGACGGCCCGGCCGCTGCCCCGTCCCGGGCGTCGGGGTCCGGGACCGAGACCCAGGTGAAGGAGACCCCGCGGGACTCCGGCAAGCAGTCCGGGGCCAGCGCCTCCACCCCGCGCGGGGCCAAGCCCGCCCCCGCGTCCGATCCGGGTGCCCCGGCCGCGTCCGGCGCGAAGCCGGCTGCCACGTCCGCCGCGAAGCCGGCTGCCAAGTCCACCGCCTCCCCCGCCCCCGCGGTGAAGAAGTCCGGCGCCCCGGCCGGCGCCCCCGTCCCCTCGGAGCCGGAGAAGTCCAAGAAGAAGGACTCCTCCGCCCCGGCCGAGGACAAGGTCACCCCGCTGCGCGGCATGGCCCGCGCCGTGGCGAAGAACATGGACGCCTCGCTGTCCATGCCCACCGCGACCACCGTGCGTGACGTCCCGGCCAAGCTACTGATCGACAACCGCATCATCATCAACAACCACCTCAAGCGCACCCGCGGCGGCAAGGTGTCCTTCACCCACCTCATCGGCTACGCCATGGTGCGCGCCCTGGCCCAGTACCCGGCCATGAACGTGCTCTACCGCGAGGTCGACGGCAAGCCCTCGCTGGTGGAGCCCACGCATGTGAACTTCGGCCTGGCCATCGACCTGCCCCAGAAGGACGGTTCGCGCACCCTGGTGGTGCCGAACGTCAAGGGCGCCGAGACGCTGAACTTCATCGAGTTCTGGCGCGCCTACGAGGACCTGGTCAAGCGGGCCCGGGACAACAAGCTGGGCCTGGACGACTACGCCAACACCACGGTCTCGCTGACCAACCCCGGTGGCATCGGCACCGTGCACTCGGTGCCGCGGCTCTCCGAGGGCCAGGCGGCCATCATCGGCGTCGGCGCCCTCAACTACCCCGCCGAGTTCCAGGGCGCCTCGGAGAAGACCCTGAACCGGCTGGCCGTCTCCAAGACGATCACGCTGACCTCCACCTATGACCACCGGGTCATCCAGGGCGCCGCCTCGGGCGAGTTCCTGAAGATCATCCACGAGCTGCTCCTGGGCGAGCAGGACTTCTACGACGAGATCTTCGAGTCCCTGCGCATCCCCTACGAGCCGGCGCGCTGGCGTCCCGACGTCCAGGTCAACCCCGAGGACGAGATCAACAAGGTGGCGCGGATCCAGCAGCTGATCCATGCCTACCGGGTCCGTGGACACCTCATGGCGGACGTGGATCCGCTCGAGTACACGATGCGCAAGCACCCGGACCTGGACATCCTGCACCACGGCCTGACGCTGTGGGACCTGGACCGCGAGTGGCCCACCGGGGGCTTCGGCGGCAAGCCGCAGCTGCCGCTGCGCAACATCCTGGGCGTGCTGCGGGACGCCTACTGCCGCAACACCGGCGTGGAGTACATGCACATCCAGGACCCGGCCGAGCGCCAGTGGTTCCAGGACGAGCTTGAGCACCCCTACTCCAAGCCCACCCGCGAGGAGCAGCTGCGCATCCTGGGCCGGCTGAACGCGGCGGAGGCCTTCGAGACCTTCCTGCAGACGAAGTTCGTGGGCCAGAAGCGCTTCTCCCTCGAGGGCGGCGAGTCCCTGATCCCGCTGCTGGACGGCGTCATCTCCGGTGCCGCGGACGAGGGCCTGGACGGCGTGGGCATCGGCATGGCCCACCGCGGCCGCCTGAACGTGCTCACCAACATCGCCGGCAAGACCTACGCGCAGGTCTTCCGCGAGTTCGAGGGCACCGCGATCCCGGGCTCGGTCGAGGGCTCCGGTGACGTGAAGTACCACCTGGGCACCGAGGGAACCTTCGTCTCCGACCGCGGCAACCGCACCAAGGTCTACCTGGCCGCCAACCCCTCCCACCTCGAGGCCGTCAACCCCGTCCTGGAGGGCATCGTCCGGGCCAAGCAGGACCGGCTGGACCGGGGCTCGGAGTCCGTGAACTCCTACTCCGTGCTGCCGATCCTGGTGCACGGCGACGCGGCGTTCGCCGGCCAGGGCGTGGTGGCCGAGACCCTCAACCTGTCCCAGCTGCGCGGGTACCGCACGGGCGGCACCATCCACGTGATCGTCAACAACCAGGTCGGCTTCACCACCCCGCCGTCCTCGGCCCGCTCCTCCGTGTACGCCACGGACGTGGCCAAGACGATCCAGGCCCCGATCTTCCACGTCAACGGCGATGATCCGGAGTCCGTGGTGCGCGTGGCGCAGCTGGCGTTCCAGTACCGGCAGCGGTTCAACAAGGACGTCGTCATCGACCTGATCTGCTACCGGCGCCGTGGCCACAACGAGGGTGACGACCCCTCGATGACCCAGCCGCGCATGTACAACCTCATCGAGCAGAAGCGCTCCGTGCGCAAGCTGTACGTCGAGAACCTCGTCGGCCGTGGTGACATCACCCAGGACGAGGCGGACTCCGCGCTGCGCGACTACCAGCAGCGCCTGGAGCGGGTGTTCGCCGAGACCCACGAGGCCCAGACCTCCCCGATCCCGGTGGTCGGCGCGGGGTTGACGGACTCCGCCAAGGAGGTCGACCGTGCGCCGCAGGCCCCGGACGGCACGAAGATCTCCGAGGAGGTGCTGCAGCGGATCGGCCAGGCCCACCTGGAGATCCCGGAGGGCTTCACGGTCCACCCCAAGCTCAAGGCGCTGCTCGAGCGCCGCGCCAAGATGGCCGTCAACGGGGACATCGACTGGGGCTTCGCCGAGCTGGCCGCCTTCGGCTCGCTGCTCATGGAGGGCGTCCCGGTCCGGTTGGCCGGCCAGGACTCCCGCCGCGGCACCTTCGTCCAGCGCCACGCGGTCTTCCACGACCGGGCGAACGACGACGAGTGGACGCCGCTGAAGAACCTCTCCAGCGACCAGGCGAAGTTCTGGATCTACGACTCGCTGCTCAGCGAGTACGCCGCGATGGGCTTCGACTACGGGTACTCCGTGGAGCGGTCCGACGCGCTGGTGCTCTGGGAGGCGCAGTTCGGTGACTTCGTCAACGGCGCCCAGACCATGATCGACGAGTTCCTGTCCTCCTCGGAGCAGAAGTGGGGCCAGAACTCCTCGCTCGTGCTGCTGCTGCCGCACGGCTACGAGGGCCAGGGCCCGGACCACTCCTCGGCCCGGATCGAGCGGTTCCTGCAGATGTGCGCCCAGGACAACATGCGGGTGGTCAACCCCTCCACGGGGGCCAACCACTTCCACCTGCTGCGCGAGCAGGCCTACGCCCGGCCGCGCCGTCCGCTCATCGTCTTCACGCCCAAGCAGCTGCTGCGCCTGAAGGCCGCGGCCTCCCCGGTCGAGGACTTCACCCAGGGCCGGTTCCAGGCCGTGATCCCGGACCACGAGGCCGGCTCCTCCGTGGAGCGGGTGCTGCTGGTCTCCGGCCGGCTCTACTACGACCTGCTGGCCCGGCGGACCAAGGACCAGGACACGAAGACCGCGATCGTCCGCGTGGAGCAGCTCTACCCGCTGCCGGCCGAGGAGATCGCCGCCGAACTGGCCAAGTACCCCAACGCCGAGGTGCGGTGGGTCCAGGACGAGCCGGCGAACCAGGGACCGTGGCCGTTCATGGCCCTGAGCCTGCTGCCCCAGCTGGACCGCGAGGTCTCTCTCGTCTCCCGCCCGGCCTCGGCCTCGACCGCGGCTGGATCCAAGGCCCGTCACGACCAGGAGGCGTCGGTCCTGCTGGACCAGGCCTTCTCCCGCTGAGCGCAGC
>DATBUG010000103.1:0-2730 GCA_036516315.1 Citricoccus sp. | reverse complement strand
CCGTTGTGGTCGTCACCGGAGGCGGAGTGGCCGATCAGGGCCTGCGGCACGATCGCCACGATGGCCAGCACGGCGGTCCAGGCCAGCCCCGGCGCGGACCGCACCGCGAGGGTGAGCGAGGTGACGACAGCGGCGATCACGGTCACGGCGACCCAGGCCTGGCCCACGGAGATGTCCTGCAGGAAGCCGACCAGCCCGGAGGTGAAGGACGGCGAGGGGTCCAGCGGCACGCCGGCCAGGTCCGAGTAGGACAGCACCATCACGGACAGCGCGGCCACCGTCCAGGCCCCAGCGGCGACAGCGGCCACCTGCATCAGCCGGGTGAAGGCCGGGTGCTCCTCCTCCCCCCGGGACGGGGGCAGGATGGCGCAGGCGAACACCAGGGCGGCGATCGCCGTGGGCATCGCCAGGTTGTGCAGCAGCTTGGCCACCGGCAGGCCCCATCGGGTGAAGGCGCCGGGGTCGGACAGGCCGTCGGCCGTGGACACGCCGGTCAGCGAGGCCGCGAGCACGAGCACCGCGCCGGCGGCGATGCCGACCAGCGGCCACGCCCAGGCCGGGACGCCGTCCGGTCCGGACGCTGCCGGCGTCCGTCGGGCAGCGGTGGCGGGGCGGTCCGGGCCCGCGCCGGCCCGGGGGCCCGGCGGGGTGGTTCGGGAGGAAGTCACGGAGTCCATTCTCTCGCAGCGGTCGGAGGGCGGCCGCCCCCGCTCACACGGGGGCGGCCGCGACGGGAGGCGTCAGCCCCGGGCGTCCGGGTCCCCGGCGTCGTCTGCGGGGCTGTCCGTGGGGTTGTCCGTGGGGCCGTCGATCGCGCGTGCGCGGCGGAAGACGACCGTCACGGCGGCGGCCACGGCCAGGACGGCGAGGATCCCGGCGCCCCACACCCAGGCGGGCACCGTGCTGCCCCCGGCCTCGGCGCTCTCGCCGGTAGCCTCGGGCTGCGCGGCCGGGTCCTGCTCGTCCCCGCTAGCGTCGCCGGCCGGCTCGCCGCTGCCGGGGGCGGGCGTGTCCAGGGTGGGCGGGGCGGACGCGGTGGCCGCCGGCTCCTGGTGATCACCCGCCTCATCGCTCGCGTCGCCGCTCGCGTCATCGCTCACGGGGGCGTCGGGATTCGGCACGCCGCAGTCCTGCGGTGCGCCCGCCTCCGGTGCCTGGGGGTCCTCGAGGGTGAAGGAGTACTCCTTGGCCTCGGAGTGGCCGTCTGAGTACACCACTCGGTAGGCGACGTCGTAGTCACCGTTGGGCAGCCCCTCGCACAGGGGCGCGGTCAGTTCCGGCCCGGAGACCTGGGCGCGGCCGTCCTGCCATTGGTGGCCGGCCTCGTCGGTCACGGTGAGGACGTTCTGGATGCCCTGCCCGGTGATGAGGTTGCCGGAGAAGGACAGGGTCACCTCGGACGGAGCCGCGGAGACGGTGGCCCCGTCCTCCGGGCTCGTGGACAGCAGCTGGTCGTGCGCCAGCGCGGGGGCGGCCAGGACGGTGGTCCCGCCCAGGGCGAGCAGACCGGCGACGGCGGCTCCGGCCAGGCGGCGGCCGGGAACGCGGCGCCGGCGGTGTGGGGTGTCCGAGGGCATGAGAGGGTGAGGCTGGTGATCTGGGGTGTGCATGGTGTCCTTGAGAAGGCCCGGGCCGGTTCCGGCGCCGGGCAGGTCGATGACGGCGGTCAGAGGGCGAACGCCGGCACCGGGGGGCCGCGCAGGCGCAGCGCGGAGAGTCTCGCGGTCCCGGCACCCACCACCGGGATCGTGGGACGGCCGGGCAGTCCAGGTGGCCTCCGGGCCGGCACCCAGCGCGCCAGTCGGGCTCCCGGGGACCGCAACAGGACGCCCGCGGCGAGCTCCGCCACGCGTAGGGCCATCGCCTCACCGTGGCGCAACAGCCCCACGGTGACCGCGGCCGCCACCACGTGGGCGGCCGCCATGGACGGTCCGGTATGGGCGGCCAGGAGGTCCCCGGACAGGCCGTCGCCGGGCGCCGCGGGACCGGGGCCGACGGGCGGGGCGAGGGTCAGCCCGTGGGCCCCGTGGTGGAGCTCGTGCTGGACACCGGACTGGGGCCCAGGGCGAGCCACCCTCAGGGAACCCGGGGCTCCCGTCGGCACGGCGGGCCAGGAGTACAGCCAGTGGAAGAGCACCTGGCTGGAGGCCACGGCCACCGCCAGGCGCCACCAGGACTGCGCCCGGCCCGCGAGGGCCGTGCAGACGGGGCCGGCCAGGACCAGGGTCAGCAGCCAGACCACGGGGGCGGGGGCCGCGTCGTGCCCGGCGGCCAGCGTGTGGGACCCGGCGGCCATCAGGGTGGCGACGACGGCGGCCGCCCAGCCGCGCGTCAGCCGGGCGGGTCCACGCAGGGGGCGAGGGGCGCCGTCGCCCGGGATGGCCGCGGACCGGTGCTGTGCCATGTGCACCTCCCCTGCCCGAGGCCTCCTGGACCGGCCTGCTTCCGATGACCCTCCATGGTACGCGAGTTCTACCGTCCGTAGAAAAGTGCGGCCGTCAGCCGGGCACGGTGGTTAAACGCCCAGGGCGTCCCGCCGCGGCGGGACGCCCTGTGGTCGCGGGCCGGCAGGTGCCGGCCGGCGCCGGGTCACTTGCCGGTGGCGGCAGCCTTCAGCTTGGAACCGGCGGAGATCTTGACGGAGTGGCCGGCCGGGATCTCGATGGTCTCGCCGGTCTGCGGGTTGCGGCCGGTGCGGGCAGCGCGGTCCGTGCGCTCGACGGAGAGCCA
>DATBUG010000102.1:0-3742 GCA_036516315.1 Citricoccus sp. | reverse complement strand
CGCGCCCTGCGCACGGTGGACACGGCCACGGGCCTGGACACCCGGGCCCACCACCAGCGCTCCGACGTCTGTGCCGTGCCCGCTGCCGGAGTCGTCGCCGAGGCGATGGTCGCGCTCGTGCTGGCCCAGGCCGTCCTCGAGAAGTTCGGCGGGGACTCGGTGGCCGAGACGCGCCGCAACCTCGAGGGCTTCCTCGCCGCCCTGGACCCCCTGCCTGCCCCGGACGAGGCCGGGCTGACCGCGGCCGAGGCGCCGATGGGCGATCCGCTGCAGTGACTGACGGACCGGCCCCGGGGCAGGCCCCGGGCCGTTTCCCGCGGGAGCGGATCGTCCTGGTCGGCCCCATGGGCTCGGGCAAGTCGACGATCGGCGCCGCCCTGGCCCGGGCCCTCGGGCTGGGCTGGGTGGACGCCGACCACCAGTTCGAGTCCGCCCACGGACCCATCCCCGACTACTTCGCCCGGCACGGGGAACCGGCGTTCCGCCACGCCGAGGAGGAGGTCATCGCCGAGGTGCTCAGCCGGCCCGAGCCGTGCGTGCTCTCCCTCGGGGGTGGCGCCGTGCTCAGCGCCCTGACCCGATCCCGCCTGACCGGGGCGCACGTGGTGTACCTGACGGTGGACGAGGCCGTGGCCCTGGAACGGGTCGGCGGCGGCGAGGGCCGGCCCGTGCTGGCCGGTGACCCCGGCCGGACGTGGCGCCGCATCCTGTCCGAGCGCGAGGCCCTGTACCGTGAGGTATCGGACTGGACCGTGGACACCACCGGCCGGTCCGCCGATGAGCTCACCCAGACCATCATCCGCCTCGTCCGCGAGGCCGAATCCATGTCCCCCACCCCAGGAGCTGTCCATCCATGACCGATCCCAACGTGCCGCAGGCCGAGACGACCGGGAGCACCACCCCGGCAGCCGATGACGCCACCGTCATCCCGGTCTCGGGTGGATCCGGGGCGGCCGCCACCGGCGGGTACGACGTCGTCGTGGGCAAGGGCCTGCTGGGCCGGTTGCCTGAGATGCTCGGCGCCTCGGTGCGCCGCGTCCTGGTCATCCATCCCCGTGCGCTGCGGGCCACCGGCGACGTGGTCAAGGCCGACCTGGAGACCGCCGGCTTCACCGCGCTGACTGCCGAGATCCCGGATGCGGAGGAGGGCAAGCACATCCAGGTCGCCGCCTTCTGCTGGCAGGTGCTCGGCCAGAACGACTTCACCCGCTCGGACGCGGTCGTCGCCGTCGGCGGCGGGTCGGTGACGGACGTCGCCGGCTTCGTGGCCGCCACCTGGCTGCGCGGCGTGCGCGTGGTGCACATCCCGACCACCCTGCTGGGCATGGTGGACGCGGCCGTGGGCGGCAAGACCGGGATCAACACGGCCGAGGGCAAGAACCTGGTGGGGGCGTTCCACCCGCCCGCCGGTGTGCTGGCGGACCTCGACACCCTGCTGACCCTGCCGCCCAACGAGCTGGTCTCCGGGCTGGCCGAGGTGGTCAAGTGCGGCTTCATCGCGGACCCGGCCATCCTGGACCTCATCGAGTCCTCGCCCGAGCAGGCCCAGAACCCGCACTCGGAGCAGCTGCGGGAACTCATCGAGCGCTCCATCAGCGTCAAGGCACAGGTGGTCTCGGAGGACCTGCGCGAGGCGGGCCTGCGCGAGATGCTCAACTACGGGCACACCCTGGGACACGCGATCGAGCTGGCCGAGCGGTACCAGTGGCGCCACGGCGCGGCCATCTCCGTGGGCATGGTGTTCGCCGCCGAGCTCGCCCGCTCCGTCGGGCGGCTCGACGACGCCACCGCCGATCGGCACCGCACCGTTCTGGAGTCCCTCGGACTGCCGACGAGCTACGCCGCGGGCCGCTGGGACGCGCTGCTGGACGGGATCCGGCGGGACAAGAAGAACCGCGGGGACCAGTTGCGCTTCGTCCTGCTCGACGGCCTGGCCCGCCCCACCACGTACGACGTCCCGGACGCCTCGCTGCTGTTCGCCACCTACCAGGAGATCACGGAGTAGCCCCTGCGGCGATCGCCTAGAATGGTCGACTGGACTCCTAACGAGGCAACAGACGGGAAAGACTGTGGCAACCACCAACGACATCAAGAACGGCACCGTCCTGAAACTGGACGGCCACCTGTGGAACGTGCTGGAGTTCCAGCACGTGAAGCCGGGCAAGGGCGGCGCCTTCGTGCGCACCAAGATGAAGAACATCACCACCGGCAAGACCGTGGACAAGACCTTCAACGCGGGCGCCAAGGTCGAGACCGCCACCGTCGACCGCTCGGATTACGAGTACCTGTACCAGGACGGCGAGGACTACGTGTTCATGGACACGACCACCTACGACCAGATCACCGTCCCGGCCACCGTGGTGGGTGAGGCCGCGAACTTCATGCTGGAGAACCAGAAGGTCACCATCGCCATGAACGAGGGCACCCCGTTGTACCTCGACATGCCGCCGTCGGTGGTCCTGGAGATCACCTACACCGAGCCGGGCCTGCAGGGCGACCGCTCCTCGGCCGGCACCAAGCCGGCCACGGTGGAGACCGGGTACGAGATCCAGGTGCCGCTGTTCGTGGACCAGGGCACCAAGGTCAAGGTGGACACCCGCACGGGTGACTACCTGGGCCGTGTCAACGACTGACCGGCGGTGAGTGCACGAGGCCGCGCCCGCCGGCGCGCCCTGGAGATCCTGTTTGAGGCCGAGCAGCGCGGCACCGGCCCGCTGGAGGGCATCAGCTCACGCCGGACGTCCACGGACCAGGTGATCAACCCGTACACGGTCGAGATCGTCCACGGCGTCATCGCCGAGCAGGAGCGGATCGACGAGATCCTCTCCTCCTACGCCCAGGGGTGGACCCTGGACCGGATGCCCGCCGTTGACCGGTCCATCCTGCGCATCGGTGCGTGGGAGATCCTCTTCAACGACGAGGTCCCGGACGGCGTCGCCGTGGCCGAGGCCGTGAGCATCGCCCGGGAGCTGTCCACGGACGACTCCCCGGAGTTCGTCAACGGCCTGCTCGGCCGGATCCAGCAGCTCAAGCCCACCCTGCTGGACTGAGTCCCGCCGGGACCGGCACCCGGCTGTGACATCCCTCTCATCCTGCGTATCGGGCTCGTCATGCCCCGTCCTCCGGGCGGTGCGCGGCGGGCCCGATGGTAGGGTGGGCGCCGACCAGACACACCCCCACGGGGATGCGTTTCCTTTAAATTCCGTCCTGTGAGGCGGGGAAGGAGGCAGGTGTGCAGGCTGTACCCCGCGCTGCGAGGACCGTCCTGTCCGCTGCGGACATCGACCGGGCGCTCACCCGGATCGCCCACGAGATCCTCGAGTCCAACCACGGCCCGGACGGGATCGTCGTCCTCGGCATCCCCCGCCGGGGAGTACCGCTCGCCGAGCGCATCGCCGCGAAGCTCGAGCGCATCGAACCCGGTTTCACCGCCGCGGCCGCCACCGGCCAGCTGGACGTCACCCTCTACCGGGACGACCTGCGCCGTTCCACCGCCCGGACCCCCGCGCCCACCCGGCTGCCGGCCGCCGGGATCGACGGCGCCGTCGTCGTGCTCGTGGACGACGTGCTGTATTCCGGGCGGACCATCCGCGCCGCCCTTGACGCCCTGAACGACGTCGGCCGGCCCGCCGCCGTCCGCTTGGCGGTCCTGGTGGACCGCGGCCACCGCGAGCTGCCCATCCGGGCGGACTTCGTGGGCAAGAACCTGCCGACCTCCACCGCCGAGCGCGTCCAGGTGCGG
>DATBUG010000101.1:0-5928 GCA_036516315.1 Citricoccus sp. | reverse complement strand
GGCGGCGCTGCCCATCGTGCTGACCCTGCTCCTGCTGCTGGTCCCCGCGCCCTCCTGGGTCGCCCCCGGCAGCGGTGTGGTGGCCGCCGTCCTGGCGGGCCTGCTGTGGTTCGGCACGGACCCGGGCGAGTTGGGCGCGGCCTTCGCCACGAGCGTGGGCACGCTCGTGGAGGTGCTGGCCATCATCGCCGGCGGCATCCTGCTCTCCCGCGTGATGGACCGTACGGGGGCCCAGACCCGATTGGCCCGGTGGCTCTCGGCCGGTGGCGGGCCGACGGTGGCCTCCGCCCTGTTGATGACCCACGGCGTGGTGCCCTTCATGGAGACGGTCACCGGCTTCGGCGTCTCCGTGATCATCGGGTTGCCCCTGTTGCTCTCCCTGGGTTTCACCCCGTTGCGGTCCGCCGTGCTGTGCCTCGTGGCGCTCATGGTCGGACCGTGGGGGTCCATGGGCCCGGGCACCCTGCTCGGATCCCAGCAGGCCGGGGTCAGCCTGACCGACCTGGGCGTGGCCTCCGGCGTCCTGAACGTCATCGCCTTCCTCGGTTCCGGGGCCCTGGCGGCGGTGATCGCCGGCCGGGGCGCCGCGCCGCCGGAGGGCCGGGCGCGCCACGGGGCCGGGGCCTACACCGCCTGGATCGGGGCCGGCCTGGTCTCCGGAGTGGTCCTGTCCGCCCTTGTCCTCGCCGCCAACCTGGCCTTCGGCACCCCGCCGGCCGGGGCCACCGCCACCCTGGTCATGTCCGCGGCCTGGGCGCTGGTGGTCGGCCGGGGCAGGATCGGGCGCGCACCGGTCCGGGACCTGGTGCCCTATCTCGTGCTGCTGCTGGGGACCATCCTGGGGCAGGTGCTCGAGCGCAGCCTTCCCCTGGGTGTGCTCGGCCCGGTGCTGGGGTCCCCGGCCCTGTGGTCCATCACGGGCGCCCTGTGCGGGATCGTGGTGCTCGCCCTGGACCGGGACCAGCGCTGGCGGCTGCCGCGCGAGACCGGCCGGATGTGGCTGCAGGTCGCGGTGCCCACCGGCCTGTACCTCGTGCTCGGCACCGCCGTGTCCGGTGGTGGACTGGCGGACGTGCTGGCCCAGGCCCTGGCCTCCCTGGGCCAGGCCTACCTGTTCTTCGTGCCCCTCGTGGGTGGGCTCGGCGGGTACATCACCGCCTCCGGCACCGGGGCCAACGCCATGTTCGGTGACACGCAGGTGTCCTCCGCCCAGGCCCTGGGCGTGGACCGGTTGTGGATGATGGCCTCCCAGAACGTGGCGGCGGGGCTGGCGTGCCTGGCCAGCCCGGCCCGGGTGGAGCTGGCCTACCGCATGGCCTCCCCGTACCAGCGCGAGGACACCCCGGGCCCGCAGCTCACGCGCGGCGCCCTGCTGGTGCGGACCCTGCCCTTCGTCCTGGCCTGCCTGGCGTTGTGGGGTATCGGCAACGTGCTGTGGATGCCGGCCGCCTGAGCGCGGGCGGCATCCACGTCACCGGGAGTTCCCCGGCCCGCCGGTCCAGCCCCCGTCCGCCGTGGAGGGTTCGTCCCGGGGGCCGGTCTGCCCCAGGGGGAGGACGGGTTCCGGGGCGTGGGTGGCCGCCAGTGCGTCGGCGATGACATCGCGGGGTTCGTGGCGGGCGGCGTAGGCCTGGCGCTGGCGCCGTGCCCCGGTCCCGCGGCGCAGGATGTCCGCGACCACGGTCTCGACCTGCTGCTCCTCGCCGTACTCGGCGAGCACCGGACGCACCAGGTCCAGCAGGCGGGCGAGGACGTCCCCGGCCGGAGCGGGAGTGCCCGTCGTGGGGTCGACGAGCCGGTCCTCGACGCCGTACCGGCTGGCCACCCAGGACCAGGCCTGCAGTATGGACGCGGGCAGGCCCGGAACCGCGCCGTGGACCGTGACGCTCAACCGGACCGAGACCTCCACCAGGGCCCGCACCAGGGTGGCGACGACGGCGGCATCCTGCGGATCCAGGCACACGTCGGCGATACGCGCCTCGACCGCGGTCCCGTCGGCGACGATCCCGGCGTCGTGGTAGCGCAAGGGGTCCTGCTGCGGCAGGCCGGCGGCCCGCAGCAGGCCGGCGTGGCGTTCGTACCGCGCGGTGGACCCGAACCGCTCCGTGGGGCCGGAGGCGGGGAGCCGGGACAGGGCCTGGTAGCGGTAGGAGGCGAACCCCGTGTCCTGTCCCTGCCAGAAGGGGGAGTTGGCGCTGATCGCCAGGAGTGCGGGGAGCCAGAGGCGGAGGCGGTCGAGCACCACCACGCCCTCCTCGAGGCAGGAGACCTCCACCCGGACGTGCAAGCCGTTGACCAGCCGTTCCTCCACCGTGAGGCCGAACTGTTCTCCGAGACGACGATGGCGCGGGTCGTCCACCAGGTGCGGCACCACCGCACCCGGAGCCGTGCCGAGGGCCGCGACCCGGCCACTGACCGGTGCGGCCGCCCGGGCGGCCGCCTCCCGCCCCGCCCGGATGGCAGCGAGCTGGTCCGCCAGCGAGGTCTGCGGCGGTGCGGTCACCGTGAGCTGTTCCTGCTGCAGTTCGGCGGACACCCGGTGTCCTCCGTCCGCCACCGGCGAGTGGGCGGCCCACTCGCCGGCCGGCAACGGCTCGAGGCTCTCCGGCTCCACGAGCAGCAGCCCCTCGCTGACGCTGAAGGCACGGATGCCACTGGCGCCGCGCTGTGCGGCCATCGCGGGGTCCAGCACGGTCATGCGCCCGCCCCCTCCGCCAACCGGGACGTGAAGGTCCGCGCACCGACCCGGCCGGAGGGGCTGAAGACCTGCACGGACCCGGCCGGGACCGGGACGATGCCCTCCTTCCCGGCCAGGCCGTCCGCGGCCCGCAGGCACTGGGCGTCCGTGGCGAACCGCAGCACGTCGGAGGCGCGTGCCAGGTAGAGGGGAACGGTGCCGGCCGCGTCCCGGGCCAGCAGCACCTTCTCGCGCTGGGCGTCCACGAGGGCCAGGGTGAAGACCCCGCGCAACCGCTCCACGAAGCCCTCACCCCACCGGTGGTAGGCGGCCAGGACCAACTCCGGGGCGGAGGCCTGGCCGAAGGGGTAGTGCCCGGCCAGGTCGATGTGCAGTTCGTCATGGTTGTGGAAGTGGCCGGTCAGGACCACCCCGAGGCCCAACCGGTCGTCGGCGAACGGCTGGGGGACCGGCCGTGCGACCGGGGCGACCTGGCGCCGCTGGTGGCCCAGCGCCACCCAGCCCCAGCTGCAGGTGCCGTAGCCGTAGGGGACGTGGGTCAGTGCCTCGGCCATCCGGCCGACGGTGCCCAGGTCCGCCCGCTTCCCGTTGAAGGCGATCTCCCCGACGATCCCTGCCATCCTCAACACGCCCCCGGGGCCGGAACGGGGGTGCTGCGGGTGGGGGCCGGCGTGGCCGGAACGGCGCTGCGGCGCAGGCCGGGAACAGGGTGATCAGGGTACGGGAGCATGGTGCCATCCTCAGGGGTCGCCAAAGAGAACCTGGCCATGGCTCGACCGTGCGGACATCCTAGCCCACCGCGTGGCGGGCATCACACCGGGGTTTCAGTCCACGAAATGCGTGCTCGCCGGGCCGTTGCCCACCTGGCGGACCAGCTCCGCGGCCAGGTCCCGCAGCTTCACGTTGCGCCGGTTGGACTGCAGGCGCAGGATCTCGACGGCCTCGTCCTGGCTGCACCGGCGCTGGCCCATGATGATGCCCACCGCCAGGTCGATGTCCGTCCTCGAGGCCAGGGCCGCCTTGAGGTCGTTCTCCACGTCGCGGTACCGGGCGAGACGGACGGCCAGGCGCAAGGAGGCGGACAGGGTCACGGCGTGCTGGCGCACCACCGAGTACATGGGCCCCTCGAAGGCCTCAGGGTGGTCCGCGTAGACGTTCAAGGCGGCCGCCGCCTCCTGGCCGAGATCCAGGGGCAGGCCGATCGCGCTGAGGATGCCGGCCTCGAGCGCGGCCTTCCGGTAGTCCGGCCAGCGCGTCTCGGCGCGGGTGTCCGGCAGGTAGACCACGTGGTCCTCACGGGCGGCGGTGAGGCAGGGGCCGTCCGCGGAGTGGTACTGGACCTCGTCCATCGCCCGGGCGACGGGACCGGAGGAGGCCACGGTGACCGGGCGCTTGGGCCGCAGCAGCATGATGGCGCACCACATCCGGCCCGGCCCGGAGGAGAGGGACTGCGCCGTGGTGCCCACGACCTCCTCCAGCAGGGCGCCGATGTCCTCGGAATTCGCCAGCAGGTCATACATCGGCGCGGCCGGTGCATCCTGCATCAGTTCGTCACTCATCCGCCTCACTCCTCACTCCTCGAGGCACGTGCCCCGACCGTACCCCGTCAACCTGACGGTTCCCGGCGGGCCGCAGGGGCCCGGTCGGCGTCGGTCCTCGGCGCGGGACTCAGCGCAGGGCTCAGGGCGGGCCTAGGGGTGGGCCACACCCGTGCGGTAGGCCGTGACCACGGCCTGCACCCGGTCCCGGGCGCCCAGCTTGGACAGCACTCGGCCCACGTGGGTCTTCACGGTGGCCTCGGACAGGAACAGCCCCGCGGCGATCTCCTGGTTCGAGTCCCCGCGGGCCATCAGCTCCAGGACCTCCCGCTCGCGGGGGGTCAGGGACGCCACCGCGGCGGACTCCTCCTGCCGCCGCTGGTCCGCCGCGTGGTCGCGGCGCAACGTGGGGGCCATGTGGTCCAGCAGGCGGCGGGTCGTCGAGGGGGCGATCACCGCGTCCCCCCGGTGGACGGTGCGCACGGCCGCCAGCAGTTCCTCGGGCGGGGCGTCCTTGAGCAGGAAGCCGGAGGCCCCGGCCTCGATCGCCTCGAGGGCGTACTCGTCCAGGTCGAAGGTCGTCAGCACCACCACGCGCGGGCCCTGGGCTGCCGGCTGCGTGGTGCCGGTGCGGGCGCCGTCGGGGTCCTCGCCGAGCAGGGCGCGGGTGGCGGCGATGCCGTCCAGTTGCGGCATCCGCACGTCCATCAGGATCACGTCCGCGCCGCGCACGGAGGGCGAGGCCACGGCCTCCCGGCCGGTGGAGGCCTCACCGACGACCTCCAGGTCCGGTTGCGAGTTGATGAGCATGCCCAGCCCGGAGCGGACCAGTTGCTGGTCGTCCACCAGGGCGACGCGGATCGGTGCGGGGTTCTCGGTCACCCGTCCATCATCGGGCATGGGGCCCGGTGCGCGGGGCAGGCGCCGCGGGGACGGGGCGGATCAGACCTCCTGGTACGGCACCGTGGCGTGGACGCCGAAACCGCCGCCCTGCCGGGGGGCCGCCGTCACGTCACCGCCGAACAGGGCGATCCGCTCCCGCAGGCCGGTGAGCCCCTGCCCGGAGCCGCGGGTCTCCGCGGAGGCGGCGGCGCCCCGGCCGTCGTCGTCCACGCCGATCTCCAGGCCGCGGGGGGTCCAGCGCAACCGGACCACGGCCCGGGCGTTCGGTCCACCGTGGCGGACCGTGTTCGTCAGGGCCTCCTGGACGGTGCGGTAGGCGGCGAGCTCCCCGCCCGCCGGCAGGGCCCGGCGCGGGGACCCCTCGACGGAGAAGTCGACCTCGAGCCCGGTCAGCCGGATGGTCTCCACCAGGTCCTCCAGGTCCGCCAGCCCCGGTTGCGGTTGCAGCTCCACGGCCTCCGGGCCGCGCAGCACGCCGAGCAGTCGGCGCATCTCGCCCAGCGCGCGGCGGCCGGTCTCGGAGATGGTCCCCAGGGTCTCGACGGCGACCCGGGGGTCCTGCGTGCCGGCGTAGCGCCCGCCGTCGGCCTGCGTGATGATGACCTGCAGCGAGTGGGCGACGATGTCATGCATCTCCCGGGCGATGTGGTTGCGCTCGTCGGCGGCGGCCAGGGCCCGCTCCTGGGCGGCCTCGACCTCGAGCTGCCGGGCCCGGTCCCGGAGCTGGTCCAGGGCCAGGCGGCGCGTGCGGGCCAGGTCACCGAAGGCCCACGCCGCCAGGACGATGGC
>DATBUG010000100.1:0-8100 GCA_036516315.1 Citricoccus sp. | reverse complement strand
GCACCATCACCTGGAGCACACCATGGCACATCACGACGCCGCAGTGGCATCGCCCCGAGGCCGCACCCGGGAGGAACGCAAGGTCCTCGCCGGCACGCTGGTCGGTACCACCATCGAGTGGTACGACTTCTTCATCTACGCGCAGGCAGCGGCCTTCGTGCTGGCCCCGCTGTTCTTCGGCCCGCTCTCCGCGGACAACCCGGGCCTGGCTCAGGTGGTCTCCTGGGCGTCGCTGGGCATCAGTTTCCTCTTCCGACCCCTCGGCGCGATCGTCGCCGGCCACCTCGGGGACAAGCACGGGCGCAAGCTGGTGCTCGTCATCACCCTGGTCGGCATGGGCGCGGCCACGGCCCTGATCGGCATGCTGCCCACCTACGCCCAGATCGGCGTGTGGGCACCGATCCTGCTCGTGCTGCTGCGCGTCCTGCAGGGCTTCTCCGCCGGCGGTGAGTGGGGTGGTGCCGCGCTGATGTCCGTGGAGCACGCCCCGCGCAACAAGCGCAGCTTCTTCGGGTCCTACCCGCAGATCGGCGTGCCGATCGGCATGCTGCTGGCCACCGGCTTCATGTGGATGCTCACCAGCTCGATGTCCTCCGAGGCCTTCCTCGAGTGGGGCTGGCGCATCCCCTTCCTGTCCTCCGTGGTCCTGATCCTCGTCGGCTACCTGATCCGCCGCGCCGTGGACGAGTCCCCGGTGTTCAAGGAGATGCAGTTGCGGAAGAAGGAGTCCGCCGCCCCGCTGGGTGTGCTGCTGCGCAGCCACAAGAAGAACGTGCTCCTGGCCGCCCTGATCTTCGCCGCGAACAACGCCGCCGGTTACCTGGTGATCGCCTTCTTCGCCTCCTACGGCACCAACCACCTGGGGATGAGCCGGGACGCCACCCTGATCGCCAGCTTCGTCGGCGGCATCGGCTGGCTGGTCTTCACGATGTTCGGCGGCTGGATCGGTGACAAGATCGGCAAGATCCTCACCTTCCAGATCGGCTACGGCATCATCATCCTGTGGGCCATCCCCATGTGGTTCCTGCTGGACACTGCCTCGCTGCCGATCTTCGCCCTGGCCATCGTGGTCCTGACCATCGGCCTGGGCCCGTCCTACGGCCCCCAGTCCGCCCTGTACGCCGAGATGTTCCCGGCCAACGTGCGCTACTCCGGCGTCTCGATCGGTTACGCCTTCGGCTCCATCATCGGTGGCGCCTTCGCTCCGATGATCGCCCAGCTGCTGCTGAACCAGACCGGTCAGGGCTGGACCATCGGCGTCTACATCGCCGCCCTGGCCCTGGTCTCCTTCATCGCCGTGTCGATGGTCCCGAAGTCCGTGGAGGGCTCGGACCTGCACGTGGACGAGGTGCACGAGCAGTACCTGGCCGAGCACCCCGAGGACGCTGCCCTCGTGGAAGAGGCCACGCACGGCACCGTCCACCGCGACGGACAGCCGCAGCGCTGATCCGGTGAGCCGCTGATTCACGAGCGCGGACCGCGCTCCGCAGCAGACCGGCCCCGCCGCACCACTGGTGCGGCGGGGCCGGTCTCGTCATGGGTGCGCCGGTCGCCCGGCACGGACGTGCCGTGTCCCGGTCCGGCGAGACCGGAATCGGGACGGCGGGACCGGCCCGCCGGGGCCGGGGCGGTTCAGTGCCGGCCGGCAGCCACGGCGCGGCGGTAGCCCGCACCCCGGTGGTCATCGGCCAACCGCGGACCGGCCCCGCCCAGGGTCTCGCGCAGGGTGCCGCCGGACGGTTCGGCCAGCAGTCCGCGCCGCCGCAGTTCCGGGGACACCAGCGCGGTGAACCGCTCGAGGTCCGCGGGGCGGACCGCCGCGGAGATGTTGAAGCCGTCCACGCCGGCGGCCTCCTGCCACCGTTCGAGTTCGTCGGCGACGGTGGCCGGGGACCCGGCGATGACCGGTCCGCGTCCGCCGATCGCGATGAACTCGGCCAGGTCCCGCACCGTCCACGTCCGGTCCGGGGACAGGGAGGTGAAGGAGGCCAGGGCGGACTGGTTCGCGTCCGTGGCCACGTACTCCAGCGGCGCCTCCGGGTCCGCCCCGGCCAGGTCCACACCGGTCCAGCCGCCGAACAGGGCCAGCGCCCCCTCGACGTCCACGTGCCGGCGGTAGCCGGCCAGCCGGTCGTGCGCCTCCGCATCCGTTTCGGCGACCACCACGGTGGCCATGGTGAAGACCTTGACCGCGTCCGCGGCCCGCCCGCGCTCGGCCAGCCCGGCCCGGACGCCGTCGGTCCAGCCGCGCACCAGCTCCGGGGTGTTCCCGATGAAGAAGATGGCCTCGGCGTGGTCCAGGGCGAACTGCTGGCCGCGCCGGGACGCCCCGGCCTGGAACAGGTAGGGGGTGCCCTGCGGCCCCGGGTGGGTCAGCGCCTGCCCCGGCACGGAGAAGTACCGCCCGCAGTGATCGATCGGATGCACCCGGGCGGGGTCCACGAACACCCCCGCCTCGGCGTCGGCCCGTACGGCCCCGGGCTCGAAGGATCCCTCGAAGAGCTTGTACATGACCTCCAGGTACTCGTCCGCCCGGTCGTAGCGCTCGTCGTGCGGCAGCTGCCGTTCCATGCCCAGGTTCCGGGCGGCGGAGTCCTGGTAGGAGGTGACCACGTTCCAGGCCACCCGACCTCCGGTGACGTGGTCCAGGGTGGCGAAGGTGCGGGCCAGCAGGTAGGGCGCCTCGTAGGTGACCGAGGCGGTGACCCCGAAGCCGAGCCGCTCGGTGACGGCGGCCATCGCCGGCACGAGCACGAGCGGATCGAGCACCGGGTACTGCACCCCGCCCTGGGCCGTGGCGTCCGTGCCCTGGCCGTAGACGTCGTAGACGCCCGGGATGTCGGCCAGGAACAGCGAGGCGAAGCCTCCCTCCTCCAGGGTCCGCGCCAGCGTGGTCCAGTACTCCAGGGTGTCGAAGCGGGACGCCCCGGACTCGGGGTGCCGCCACAGTCCCGGGGACTGGTGGACCGGCACCATCATGTCGAAGGCGTTCAGCAACATCGGACGGGTCATACGGTGGTCCTCTCGGGGGTCCGGTCGGTCACCGGGGCGGCGTCCGGGGACGGCACGGCGGCGTCCCGGTCCCGCCCGGTGGCGTGCAGGTCGGTCAGTTCGGTACCCCGCCGGTCCCGGGCCGGGTCCTTGGCGGCGAGACCGGCCACGATGGACAGCACCGCCAGCCCGGAGAGGTAGCCGGCGATCAGCCAGGGGGTGTCCCCGCCGGCGGCGAAGAGCAGGGCCGCGATCATCGGCATCAGCCCGCCACCGAGCACGGTGCCCACCTGGTAGCCCAGGCTCACGCCCGAGTAGCGCACGTGCACGGGGAACTGCTCCGCGAACCAGGCGGCCTGCGGACCGTAGACCGCGTCGTGGACGAGGTTGATGCCCAGCACCACCACCAGCGGCAGCAGGGCCAGCGGACCGGCGCCCAGGAAGGCGAACAGGATCCAGCCGAACACCCCGATCGCCGCGTACGCTGTCACGGAGACCACCCGGCGCCCCACCCGGTCCGAGAGCCAGCCCCAGAACGGCGTGGACAGCAGGCCGATCGCCGAGGCGATCATCACGGCCGTGACGCCGGAGGAGGAGTCGCCGCGCTCGTCGCGCAGGTAGGTGAGCATGTACACCGTGACGAGGTAGTAGACGGCGTTCTGGGCCAGCCGCAGTCCGATGGTGACCAGCAGCGGCCGGCGGTGGTGGGCCAGCAGGACCTTCAGCGGAGCCTTCTCCACGGCGCCGGAGGCCCGGTGCTCGAGGAACTCGGGGGCGTCGGCGACGCCGAGCCGGATCCACAGCCCGAGGATCACCAGCAGCGCGGAGAGCAAGAACGGAATGCGCCAGCCGAAAGCCTGGAACTGTTCGGCGCTCAGCACGTTCTGCACGATGAAGAAGGCGCCCGTGGCCAGCAGCATCCCGGCGGACGAGCCGATCTGCGTGAAGGAGCCGAAGAAGCCGCGGTGCCGGGCGGGGGCGTGTTCCACGCTCAGCAGCGCCGAGCCGCCCCACTCCGCGCCGGCGGACAGGCCCTGGAGGATCCGCAGGACCACGAGCCCGACGACGGCCCACCAACCGATCGCCTCGAAGGTCGGCAGCAGGCCGATCAGGGTGGAGGCCACGCCCATCAGCAGCAGGGAGGCCACCAGCAGGGCCTTGCGCCCGATCCGGTCCCCGAGGTGCCCGGCCACGATCCCGCCGAGCGGACGGGCGACCACCCCGACGGCCAGGGTGGCGAACGAGGCGACGATCCCGCCGAGCTCGGTGGTCATGGGGAAGAACTGGACGTTGAAGATCAGCGCCGCGGCCGTGCCGTAGAGGTAGAAGTCGTACCACTCGATCGTGGTGCCCGCGAAAGCCGAGGCCAGCACCCTCTTCTTGCCGTCCAGCACGCGGGCCGCACCGGGACGGGTCACGCGCGGCGCCGCCGTCGGGCGCGTCCGTGCCGCGCTCATGCCCGGGCCTCCGCCGTGCCGGAGGTGCGCGTGGCGTCACCGATCGCGTTCAGTCCCTCGGGCAGGGTGCCGTTGATGACGTAGTCACCCAGGGCGCGGGCCCGGAAGGCGATCGGGTTGTGGGTGGCCACGGTCTGGGCGTTGCGCCAGTGCCGGTCCAGGCCCTTGGCCGTGGAGGTGGCCGACGCCCCGACGGTGAGGAAGAGGTCCTGCGCGGCCCGCAGCGCGAGCTCCGGCACGGTGACCTGCGCGTGCTCGACGGCGATCTCGGACTCGTGGAGCGCGCCCGGCAGGGCCCCGGTGAACTCCGGCCGGTCCGCCCCGGTGCGCTCGGCGGCCCGGATCCCGGCGTCGAGCGCGCGGGCGGCGTGCAGCACGGTGGCCTCGGCCGCGAAGGCCTGGGCGGAGATGCGGCCCGTGGCCTCCTGGATCAGCGGGTCCTCGCGGAACGGCAGGCCCAGGCCCGTGTTGAAGGTGCGCCGGCGTCCGGCGATGGTGGCCGCCGCGTCCCGCCGTGCCGCCCGGGCGATCCCGGCCAGCACGGCCAGCAGGACCAACTGGAAGAACGCGGCCTCGTGGACCGCCTCGGCGCTGCCGGCGGCGCGGTCCAGCACGGCGTCCTCGGCCACGGCGACGTCCTCGAAGACGGCGGTGCCGGTGCCGGTGAGCTTCTGGCCGAAACCGTCCCAGTCGTCCTCGAGGCTGACCCCGGCGGCGTCCGTGGCGACGACCGCGAAGCGCCGGCCGTCCTGGCCGTCCAGGGCCGCGGAGACCCGGGTGTAGTCCGAGAAGACCGAGCCGGTCGCGTAGTACTTCCGCCCGTTGAGGACCCAGCCCTCCGGGGTCCGGCGCAGGACCGTGTTGAGGGTGCCCAGCGCGTTGCCGCCCTTCTCGGTGGAGGCGTTGCCCACGGTGGCACCGGCCAGCACCCGGGGGTACCAGGCGTCCTGCAGGTTCCGGGGCAGGAAGCGCAGGGACTCCACGAACCCGAAGTGGGAGCGGTAGAGGTGGGCGATGTTGGAGTCGGCCTCGGCCAGGTCCACGAGCAGCCGGGTGAAGTCCTCGATGCTCACCTCCGGGCCTCCGTGCGCGGCCGGCACGCGCAGGGTGCCGAACCCGGCGCGGTCCAGACGCCGGACCTGTTCGAAGGGCAGCCGGCGGTCGAGGTCACGCTGCAGGGCCCCGTCCGCGATCTCCTCGAACAGCGGGGCGAAGTGGGCGCGCAACGGTTCGTAGGCGGTGGGCAGCCCGGCGGCGAGGTTGACCTCCGTGCCGGCACCCGGGCGTGGTCGCTGGTCGGTTGCGGCCTGTTCGGCCGTGGTCTGTGTCATTCGGCGGTCCTTCCGGTCACACCGAGGATTACCGGCAGTCAGGCCGGCCACCTGCCGCACGGCAGACAGGGCTGGACCCGCGCGGCGGACGCCCCACCGCACAGACCGACTGCAGATCCGGGATCTCCATCGGTCCTGGCCTTAGCACCCGTCTACGGGGCACAAGCCCCCCGGGTTGCTGCGGCGTCGTCGAGCCAGGTCTCTCAGCCGCTCTGGATGGTTACCGGACCACCCTAACAACTGGAGCGTCACCCCGTGTCGTCCGCGTCACACTCCGACACGTGGTGCGGCCGTTCTTAGGACCCCGAGCCCCCGGTCCGGGTCATGGCACCGGCCGCCAGCGTCACCCCGCTGTGCGAGGGGTCGCCGTCGAAGTGCTCCTGGGAGACGTCCACCACCGGGAAGCGCTCGAGGTCCACCCCCTCGGGCACCGGCAGCGTGGTGGTCCGGCCGGCCACGGTGCCCAGGGACATCAACCGGCTGGCGTTCTCGTCCCGCAGCCACACCTCGTAGTAACCCTCCCGGGGCAGCCCCGAGACGTCCACGGTCAGGCGCAAGGAGCCGTCCGGCGCGGAGAGCATCTCGGCCCGGCCCTCGAGCCGGTCGTCCGCCACCGGTGCCAGCACGGCCTCGCCCACGGCCACGGGCGCCTCGGACGGTCCGGCCTCCTGCCGGGAGACCAGGACACCGGTCACGACGGCGGCGCCCACTGCGCCGATGACCAGCCCCGCGGCCGCGGCGGCCACCACCGGCCACCGACGACGGGGCCGGGCCGGGAAGGCCGCCGTGGCCGGCGCCGGCCGGTCTGATGCCAGGTCTGACGTCTGGTCCGGTATCCGGTCTGGTGTCTGGTCTGGTGTCGCGTCCACCGTGCCCCGCGCGATCGCGTCCCACACGCCGGCGGGCGGCACGTGCAGCTCCACCGGTTCGGCGAGCGCGGCCAGCACGCGATCGGTGGCCTCGAGGTGGCGGCGGCACGAGGCGCAGGCGCGCAGGTGCGCGGACGCCTCGGGGGCCGGATCCTGACCGGCGGCGATCGTGACGAGGTCGTCCTCGGTCAGGTGCCGTTCCGCGGTCTCAGCCATCACTCACCTCCAGCGCTGCTCGCAACCGGGCCAGTCCCCGGTGGACATGTGATTTCACGGTGCCCAGGGGCATCCCCAGCCGCTCGGCGATCTGTCCCTGCGTCAGGTCCTGGACGAAGGCCATCCTCAGGATCTCATCCTGCGGCGGCCCGAGCCTGTCGAGGGCCTCGTGCACCACCACCCGGTCGACGACCCGGTCCGTCAGCGGGGCCTCCTCCCGCAGCCGCTGGCCCGACGTCGCGTCCACGAGCCGGCGCTGGCGGTCCCGGGAGGCGAACGTGTCCGCGATGACGCGGCGGGTGATGCCCGTCAGCCAGCCGCCCAGCGGGCGGGCCGGGTCATAGGCCTCCCGCGAGCGCCAGGCCCGGGTGAAGACCTGCTGGGTCGCGTCCTCGGCATCCTGCCGGTTGGCCAGTGCCGCCATGCACAGCGAGTAGACCAGCCGGCCGTGCTGGTCGTAGGCCTCGCGCATGGCCTCGGGGTGGCCTGCGGCGAAGCGCCGGGAGAGGTCGTCGCTGTCCAGCGTGCCTCCTCGATCCTGGTCCGCCCGGGTGGCGGCGGGGCGCCGCGTCCGGCGGGACACGTCCCGCCGCGCAGACTGGTTCCGAGCATACTGCGGTTCCGGCTCAGGCCATCGCCTCGGCCACCACGATGATGTTGTCCGCATAGCTCTGCCTCTCCGGCAGCCACTGGCCGCCGCAGGTCACCAGCACCAGCCGTGGTGGCCCGGAGCGGGCGAAGTAGGGCGTGAAGTCCAGCCCGTCCTTGCCCCGGCGCTCGACCGACACCACCTTGAAGACATGGGTCCGGCCGGAGCCGTCCACCACCGCCACGGCGTCTCCCGGACGGGCGTCCCGCAACCGGTACAGCGGCCCCTCCGGCGTGTGCTCCGACCCGGCGTGGGCCGCGATCACCGTGTTGCCCTCGCCGTCGGCCGGTGCCGGGCCGAACCGGTACCAGGCGGCGAGGGACGCGTCCTCGGGGATCTCCATCTGCCCGTCTCCGGCGACCCCCGTGGGCACCACCGGCAACTCAGCCCCGATGGCCGCATAGTCCAGCCGCACCGGCGCCGGCACCGGTGCGACGGGCCTCAGGGTGGCGGGGGCCACCGGGACCGGCGCGGCCTCCGCACGGGAGGCGGGAAGGCCCGTGCCGGCGTCGTCCGCGTCCACCGGCGCCGCGAACGGGGCCGTCGATGCCCGCGACAGAGACGCGGCCGGGGCGGAGGACGGGGGC
>DATBUG010000099.1:0-9242 GCA_036516315.1 Citricoccus sp. | reverse complement strand
TCCCTGTCCCGCTACATCGAGAACGCCACGGAGATCACCGCCGACCACCCGGTGCTGGTCGACCGGTTCCTCGAGGACGCCACGGAGATCGACGTGGACGCCCTCTACGACGGCACGGACCTGTTCATCGGCGGCATCATGGAGCACATCGAGGAGGCCGGCATCCACTCGGGCGACTCCGCGTGCGTGCTGCCGCCCACCAACCTCGCCCCGGAGACGCTCGCCCGCGTCCGGGAGGCCACCCGGGGGATCGCCGCCGGGGTGGGCGTGCGCGGACTGATCAACATCCAGTTCGCCCTCGCCTCGGACGTGCTCTACGTCATCGAGGCCAACCCGCGGGCCTCCCGCACGGTCCCGTTCGTCTCCAAGGCCACCGGCGTGCAGCTGGCCAAGGCAGCGGCCCTGATCGGCACCGGGCACACGATCGCCCAGCTGCGCGAGCAGGGCATGCTCCCGGACAGCCACGACGGTTCGTCCCTGCCGCTGGACGCCCCCGTGGCCGTGAAGGAGGCCGTGCTGCCGTTCGCCCGGTTCCGCACACCCCAGGGACGCGTCGTGGACTCGCTGCTCGGCCCGGAGATGCGCTCCACCGGTGAGGTGATGGGGATCGACAAGTACTTCGACACCGCCTTCGCCAAGAGCCAGTCCGCCGCCAACAACCCGCTGCCGACCTCCGGCAAGGTCTTCGTCTCGGTCGCCAACCGGGACAAGCGCGGGATCGTGATGCCCGTCAAGCGGCTGATCGACCTCGGCTTCACGATCGTCTCGACGGGCGGGACGGCCGAGGTGCTGCGGCGCAACGGCGTGCAGGCCGACGTGGTGGACAAGATCGCCGACGCGCGCAGCGGCGCGGCGGACGGGACCGTGCTGGACCTGCTGGCGGCCGGGGAGATCTCCCTGGTGCTCAACACCCCCTCGGGTGGCGAGTCCCGCGGGGATGGTTATGAGATCCGCGCCGCGGCCACCTCCATCGGCGTGCCGATGATCACCACCCTGGCCGAGTTCGGCGCCGCCATCCAGGCGATCGAGGCGCAGCGTCAGTACGCCTGGGACGTCACCTCGCTGCAGGAGCACGACGCGCGGCTGGCTGCCGCCATCGAGCGTTCCGGGACCGTCGCGTGAGCACGCCCGACGCCGGCCGGGCACCATTCGGTGCCCGACTGGCGGCGGCGATGGACGCGTCCGGGCCGTTGTGCCTGGGCATCGACCCGCACCCGCAGCTACTGGCCGAGTGGGACCTGCCGGACACGCCCGTGGCGCTGGAGCGCTTCTCCATGACGGCGCTCGAGGCCGCCGTCGGCTCGGGATCCCGGCCGCTGGTGGCCGCCCTCAAGCCGCAGGTGGCGCTGTACGAGCGCCACGGGTCCGCGGGACTGAAGGTGCTCGAGCAGCTGCTGGCCGCGGCGCGCCGGGCCGGGCTGCTGACGATCGCCGACGCCAAGCGCGGGGACATCGGCTCGACGATGGCCGGCTACGCCCACGCCTGGC
The DNA here is from genome assembly GCA_036516315.1 of Citricoccus sp. Classification (GTDB taxonomy): domain Bacteria; phylum Actinomycetota; class Actinomycetes; order Actinomycetales; family Micrococcaceae; genus Citricoccus. Next base: position 7,754 of record DATBUG010000099.1, on the reverse strand, counting down.
TCTCGGACTCCTCGGCGCTGGCCGCCGACGCGGTGACGCTGAGCCCCTACCTCGGCTACGGCTCGCTGGCCCCGGCCATCGAACTGGCCGCCTCCACGGGCCGCGGCGTGTTCGTGCTGGCGCTGACCTCGAACCCGGAGGGCGCGGCCGTGCAACACGCCGCCGGCCCCGACGGGGCCGTGGCGCGGGTGGTCGCCGAGGCCGCCGCAGCGGACAACGCCCGGCTGCTGGCGTCCGCAGAGTCGGAGCCCGCGGCTTCTGCGCCGCTCACCCCGGCGGGCACCGCCCGGGCGCCATTCGGCCCGGTGGGACTCGTCGTGGGGGCCACGGTGGCCGGCCGGGCCGCCGAGCTGGGACTCGACCTGGAAGGGGTCCGCGGTGCGCTCCTGGCCCCGGGCTTCGGCGCCCAGGGAGCCTCCGGGGCGGGCATGCGCAGCGGGTTCGGCCCCGCCTGGCCCGCGGTGCTGGCCACCTCCAGCCGCGCCATCCTGCGTCAGGGCCCCTCGATCACCGGCCTGCGCGAGGCCATCGCCGCGGCGGGAGAGGACTTGGCCGGCTGAGTCAGGAGTGGCGGAGCGGGACCGGGGCGGCCCCGATCTGACCTGGGGCCGTGACCATTACGTCACCTACCACGCGGTATCTCCGGATGGAAGCACCCGGAGGTCACCTTTGGATAAAGTTCCCCCTGGCCCGTGACGCCAAACCTGCCCCCCGCTGGGCGGGATTGGTACCTTTTCTGCAAGTCATGGCACCAATGCCGTGGCGTGGAGATCTAGCCCGAGGTGGTTCACCATGGCCCTCAAGGAACTGACTTCCCAAGAGCGGGAAGCTGCCAGGAGCAAGGCGCTCCAGGCCCGCACCGCCCGTGCCGATCTCAAGGAGTCGTTCCGCACGGGGAAGACCTCGCTCCAGCAGGTCTTCGACATGGCGGACACGGACGACGCGATCGGACGGATGCGCACCGTCGACCTGCTCCAGACCCTGCAGGGGGTCGGCGAGGTGCGTGCGGCGAAGATCATGGAGACCTGTGGGATCTCTCCCAATCGAAGGCTCCGTGGGCTCGGCCGTCGGCAACGGGAGGCGCTGATCGCCTATATTGGCCGGTAGCCGTCTATCGACCAGGAGGTTCCGTGACCGAGCCGACCACCAGCAGTTCCGTCGGCTCGGCCGGGCCCGCCGAGCTGGGGGACATCGAGCCCCCACCGGTCCCGGGTGCCCGCCCGGTCCGCCCCCGTCCCGAGCACGACGTCGACGGAACCGGCCAGCGGCCGGGGATCACCGTGCTCGCCGGCCCGACCGCCGTCGGGAAGGGCACGGTCTCGCAGTACATCCGGGAGCACTACCCCCAGGTGTGGCTCTCCGTCTCCGCCACCACCCGGCCGCCCCGGCCGGGGGAGGAGGACGGCCGGCACTACTTCTTCGTGACGCCTGAGCGCTTCGACGAGTTCGTGGCGCAGGAGCAGATGCTCGAGTGGGCCGTGGTCCACGGGGTGAACCGGTACGGTACCCGGCGGGACACCGTGGAGCGGGCGCTGGCGCAGGGGCAGCACGTGCTGCTGGAGATCGACCTGCAGGGCGCCCGGCAGGTGCGCCGCACGATGCCGGAGGCCACCTTTGTCTTCCTGGCACCGCCCACGTGGGAGGAACTGGTCCACCGGCTGGTGGGCCGGGGCACGGAGTCGGCGGCCGAACAGCGCCGCCGGCTGGAAACGGCTAGAATGGAACTCGCTGCCGAGCCGGAGTTCGACGCCGTGGTGGTCAATGACACCGTGGAACGAGCAGCGCGAGAGCTGGTCCGCATCATGGGACTGGACCCGGACGACCGCCGCTAGGGAAGCGATCGGGCAGCCATCAGACTGAGTCGCCGCGGCTGCGGCGGACAACCGACAGACAACAGTGGAGAACCTGTGACCGAACAGTACGAAGGCATCGTCAACCCGCCCATCGACACCCTGCTGGAGAAGGTTGACTCCAAGTACGCCCTGGTGCTCTTCGCCGCCAAGCGCGCGCGCCAGATCAACGCCTACTACTCCCAGCTCCACGAGGGCCTGTTCGAGTACGTCGGCCCGCTGGTCGACACCAAGCTGAACGAGAAGCCGCTCTCCATCTCCCTGCGCGAGATCGAGTCCGACCTGCTGGAGTCCAGCCCGATGACCGAGGACCAGATCGCCGGCGAGGAGTCCGGTGACTTCGGCACCTTCGAGCTGCCGGCCTCGGACGACGCCGACTTCTCGGACGCCGGTTTCAACGGCGAGGTCTTCCTGACCGACACCGTGGTCCCGGACGCCACCACCGATCCCGGCATCGCCACGGACGAGTCCCCGGTCGCCGAGGAGGCCGTCGGCACCGATGTGGACGGCACCCCCACCGAGGGCACGGACGACGAGGCCGACCACCAGTCCTGACCGTCCCATGAGGATCGTCCTGGGAGTCACCGGCGGGATCGCCGCGTACAAGTCCGCGCTGCTGCTGCGCCTGATGACCGAGGCCGGCCACACCGTGGACGTGGTGCCCACGCCGGCCGCGCTGGAGTTCGTGGGCCGGGCGACGTGGGAGGCCCTGTCCGGCCGCCCGGTCCGCACGGACACCTTCGAGGCGGTGGACACCGTCAACCACGTCCGCCTGGGCCGCGAGGCCGAGCTGGTCGTGGTGGCCCCGGCGACCGCCGACGCGCTGGCCCGCACGGCCGCCGGACTCGCCCCGGACCTGCTGGGCAACGTCCTGCTCACCGCCACCTGCCCGGTGCTCGTGGTCCCGGCCATGCACACCGAGATGTGGCAGAACGCCGCGACCGTGGCCAACGTGGCCACTCTCCGCGGGCGCGGCATCACCGTCATGGACCCGGACTCCGGCCGTCTGACCGGCCAGGACACCGGCCCGGGCCGGTTCCCCGAGCCCGAGCGCATCTGGGCCGAGGCGCAGCGGCTCGCGGAGGCACCGGCCGTGCCCGTCGAGGGCCCGTTGGCCGGGCGCACCGTCGTCGTGACCGCCGGAGGCACCCGCGAGCCCCTGGACCCGGTCCGCTACCTCGGCAACCGCTCCTCCGGGAAGCAGGGCGTCGCCCTGGCCCGGGCGGCCGCGGCTGCGGGGGCCACCGTCCGCTTCGTCGGCGGGGCGATGTCCGTCGAGCCCCCTGCCGGCGTCGAGGTCACCCGGGTGGAGTCCACCCAGGAGCTGCACGATGCCGTGATGGAACAGTGCGCGGAGGCCGACGCCCTCATCATGGCCGCCGCCGTCGCCGACTTCCGGCCCGTCGAGTACGCCGAGTCGAAGATCAAGAAGGCCGAGGACGGGACGAATCCGGTGATCCGCCTGGAACGCACCCCGGACATCCTCGCCGGCACCGTCCGGGCCCGGTCCGAGGGCCGTCCGATGCCCGCGGTGATCGTGGGCTTCGGCGCCGAGACCGGGGACGCCACCGCGTCGGTGCTGGAGCACGGTGCCGCCAAGCTGGCCCGCAAGGGCTGCGAGATGCTCGTGGTGAACCAGGTCGGCCGTGATCTCGGGTTCGGCCTGGACGTCAACGAGGTCACCATGCTCTTCGCCGACGGACGCGAGCCGGTCCGCGCGGCCGGGTCCAAGGCCGACGTGGCGGTCGCCGTGGTGGACGAACTGGCAGGATTGCTGTCCGCCTAGTACGGTCCGTGTGACGCCGCGCTGCTGGTGTCCGCGTCCGTGGCTAGGATGGACGGGTGACTGACGCAGAGAACACCGCAGAGATGTCCGGTCCCCGCGACGCCGCCTCGTACGAATCTTATGCCGGGGTCGGGGGCGGCCACCTGCGCCTGTTCACCTCCGAGTCGGTGACCAGCGGCCACCCGGACAAGATCTGTGACCAGATCTCCGATGCCATCCTGGACGCCATCATCGCGCAGGACCCCTCCGCCAAGGTCGCCGTGGAGACCCTCACCACCACCGGGCTCGTGCAGGTGGCCGGTGAGGTGAACACCTCGGCCTATGTGGAGATCCCGCAGATCGTCCGGGAGACGATCCTCGGCATCGGCTACGACTCCTCGGCCAACGGCTTCGACGGCGCCCGCTGCGGCGTGAACATCTCGATCGGCCAGCAGTCCTCGGACATCCACGCGGGCGTGTCCACCTCGCTCGAGGCGCGCGGCGGCTCGGTGGACGCGGTGGACCTGCAGGGCGCGGGCGACCAGGGCATCATGTTCGGCTACGCCTCCAACGAGACCCCCACGTACATGCCGACCCCGGTGTTCCTGGCGCACCGCCTCTCCGAGCGGCTGACGACGGTCCGCACCATGGACGACAGCCCGATGCCGTACCTGCTGCCCGACGGCAAGACGCAGGTGACCATCGGCTACGGGGCTGACGGCCGTCCCCAGACGATCGAGACCGTCGTGGTCTCGACGCAGCACCTGCCGGACGTCACCCAGGAGACGGTGAAGGCGGACGTGGAGCGGCTGGTGATCCGCCCGGTCCTGGACCTCGCCGGGCTCGACTACTCCGGCGCCGAGTTCATCATCAACCCCGGTGGGCCCTTCGTGATCGGCGGCCCCGTGGGCGACGCCGGACTGACCGGCCGCAAGATCATCGTGGACACCTACGGGGGCATGGCCCGCCACGGCGGCGGGGCCTTCTCGGGGAAGGACCCGTCCAAGGTGGACCGCTCCGCGGCCTACGCGATGCGCTGGGTGGCGAAGAACGTGGTGGCCGCGGGCCTGGCGGACCGCGCCGAGTTCCAGGTCGCCTACGCGATCGGCAAGGCCCGGCCCGTGGGGCTGTACGTGGACACCTTCGGCACCGCCACGCTCGATGAGGACACGATCATCCAGGCCGTCAACGAGGTCTTCGACCTGCGGCCGCTGGCCATCATCCGGGACCTGAACCTGCTGCGGCCGATCTACCAGAAGACCGCCGCGAACGGGCACTTCGGCCGCGAGGACCCGGACTTCACCTGGGAGCGCCTCGACCGCGTCGACGAGCTGCGCGCCGCCGTCGGCTGGTGACCGAGGAGCCCCTCTTCCACATTCCGGTGCCGGCGCCCGTCGTCGGACTGCCGGAGGTGGCCGGGGGCTGGCCGGACGACCCCGTCGCGCGGGTCCTGCTGGACTCCGGCGTGCCCCACCTGGACCGGGAGTTCGACTACTTGGTGCCGCGAGCCCTGGATGAGGACGCCCGTCCGGGGGTTCGCGTCCGGGTGCGCTTCGGCCACCAGGACGTGCTGGGCTGGCTGGTCGCCCGGGACGCCGAGCCCTCGACCGGGGCCAAGCTGCTGCCGTTGCGCTCCGTGGTGTCCCGTGAACGGGTGCTGGCCCCCGAGGTCCTGGACCTCGCCCGGACGGTGGCGGCGCGGTACGCGGGGAACGTGGCGGATGTGCTCCGGGTGGCCGTCCCGCCGCGGGTCGCCCGGGTCGAGAAGCAACTGGACGCCGAGAGTGACGCCCCCGAGGCGACCGGGACCGGACCGGCAACGGATCCGGCGGACGGGGGCTTCGCGCCGGACCCCGGGAGCCGCTTCGACTGGTCACGGCTGGAGGGGGCAACGGCGTTCTTCGGCCAGGTCGCCACGGGCGAAGGGCCCCGGGCCGCCCTGACGGTGCCGAGCGCCCACGGCAGCTGGGACGCGGCGGTCCTGCTGGCCGACGCGGCGGCCCGTACGGCCGAGGCCGGGCGCGCCGCCGTCGTGGTGGTGCCGGACCAGCGCGACCTCGACCGGCTGTGCCGGGCCCTGGACCGCCGGGTCGGCACCGGTGCCTACGCCCGCCTGACCGCCGACGACGGCCCCACCCCCCGGTACCGGGCCTTCCTGCAGCTGCGGCGCGGACACCGCCGGATCGCGGTGGGCACCCGGTCGGCGATCTGGGCGCCGGTGGCAGACCTCGGCCTGGTGGCCGTGTGGAACGATGAAGACGCCTTGCACGCCGAACCCCGCGCGCCGTACCAGCACGTGCGCGAGGTGGCCCTGCTGCGCTCCGAGCAGGCCGGTGCCGGCGTGCTGCTGGCCTCGACGTCCCGCACGCCGGAGGTGCAACGCCTGGTCGAGTCCGGCTGGCTGGGGGAGCTGGGCGTCGACCGCCAGACGGTCCATGCCGCCACGCCCCGCGTAGTGGCCACCGCTGACTCCTGGGAGTCCGAGCGCGATCCCGTGCTGTCCCGGGCGCGGCTGCCGCAGGCGGCCTGGCAGGCGGCGAGGGACGGCCTGGAGGGGCGTCACGGACCTGCCGGTCCCGTCCTGGTGCAGGTCGGGCGCAGCGGGTTCATCCCGGCCCTGCTCTGCCAGGACTGCGGCGCCCCGGCCCGGTGCCGGCACTGCACGGGCCCGCTCGGCTACCCGGACCGGACGGCGTCGGCCCGCAACGAGACGGCGTGCCGCTGGTGCGGGCGGCGGGAACGGCAGTACGCGTGCCCCGAGTGCAGCAGTCACCGCCTGCGCGCGGGCTCCCGGGGCGTGGACCGAACCGCCGATGAGCTCGGACGCGCGTTCCCGGACACCCCCATCCTGTCCTCGTCCGGGGACCACATCCTCTCCACGATCGATGGCACCCCCGCCCTGGTGGTGGCGACCGTGGGGGCGGAGCCCGTGGCCGAGGGCGGGTACGCGGCGGCCCTGCTGCTCGACGGTGACACCCAGCTCCAGCGTGAGGGCCTGCGCACCCCGGGACAGGTACTGGCGCGGTGGTTCGCCGCTGCCGCCCTGGTCCGGCCACGCCAGGAGGGGGGCGTCGCGGTGGTCACCGCGGCACAACAGGACGTGGTGGGAGCGCTGGTCCGTATGGACGCTGCCGGGTATGCCTCGCGGCAGCTGGCCGAGCGCCGCGAGCTGGGCCTTCCCCCGGCCGTGCGGATGGCGGAGGTGTCCGGCCCCGCCGACGCCGTGGCGGCCTTCATCGACCTCGTCGGGCCCGCCGGGGGCACGGGCCCGCTGCCGTGGGTGGGCCCCGTGCCGGTGGAGGAGGGGTGGTCGCTTGCCGACCGGGACGACCCCGTCCGGCACCGCGCCCTGCTGTTCTTCCCCTATGCGGCGGCCCGCCGCGTCGTCGAGGCATTACGGGCCGCACGGGCGGCGGCCAGCGCGCGCCGCCTGACGGAGCCGGTGCGGTTGCGGATCGACCCGGTGGACCTGCCGTAACCGTGGAGTGGCGCTGGCTGCACTGTCAGTGCTGGCTGTGATGGTTGTGATGGTGGTGCCATCGTGGGGGTGCCACCGTCGTGCCCCGCCGGACGCCCCAGGTCAGCGCGCTTATCGTGTCCGTGCTCCCTCCTACCGTGGGGTCATGGACGAGGTGACCGGCGCAGTGGCGGTGACGGGCCGGAGCGAGCACTCCGGCCCCGGGCTGGAATGCCCTGCCGCCAGGAGAGCTGCCCTCGCCGCGGACGGCGCCCTCGGGAACACACCCGATCACCTGGAGGCCCTGCTGGACGCGCTGAGTGCGCTATCGCCCGCCGCCACCGAAGCCGAGGCCGTGGACTGGATCGCCGGACTCGAACGGCTCAAGGCAGCATGTGCGGCGGCCCAGGCGATGCAGACGGAGACCTTGTATGCGCTGCGGTGTGCCGACGAGGCATCACGCGGTGTCCCGGCCGCCGACCGGGGCCGGGGTGTCGCCGCGGAGGTGGCCCTGGCCCGCCGGGAGTCACCCACGCGGGGTTCAGAGGCGGTGCGGCTGGCCCGCACCCTGTGCACTGACATGCCCCGTACGCGTGCGGCTCTGGGCGCTGGCGCCATCTCGGAGTACAAGGCGTCCCTGATGGTGAAGGAGACCTCGTGGCTGCCGCCGTCGGCACGGCGC
>DATBUG010000098.1:0-3776 GCA_036516315.1 Citricoccus sp. | reverse complement strand
GGAGGGCTGGGCACCCGCGGGCCCCGGGTCGCCCGCGCCCCGCGCGGTCGCCGGGGCGGGATGCCGCCGCCCGAAGGCCCCCGTGGTCCGGGAGATGCGGTAGTCGATCCGGGAGTCGACCTGTTCGCCGAAGGCGTCGTCGAAGTCCTCGGCCAGGCGCTCGCTGAGCTGCTCGTACCGCTCGCGCAGTTCCCGCCGGTCAATGGCCGCCTGGTCCGCCATGAGGCTCTTGAGCGTGGCGACGCACATCGCCAGCAGCACGATGCTGAAGGGCAGCGCCGTCGCGATGGACGCTGCCTGCAGCGCGCCGAGCCCGCCGGCAAGGAGCAGCCCGATCGCCAGGGCCCCCTCCAGGAGGGCGAACAGCACGCGGGACCAGATGGGCGGGTTCGGGTGGCCACCGGAGGCAAGCATGTCCACCACCAGCGAGCCGGAGTCGGAGGACGTGATGAAGAAGATCGCCACGAGGACGATGGCGACGACGGACAGGACCGGGCCCAGGGGGAGGCCGCCCAGCACGTCGAACAGGGCCGCCTCCACGCTGAAGGACTCCGCGCCCTCCGGCACGAGGGGGTCGTCCGTGAACAACTGCCGGTACAGGCCCGTGCCGCCCAGGACCGAGAACCAGACGAATCCCACCAGGGTGGGCACCAGGAGCACGCCGGCGATGAATTGGCGGATGGTGCGTCCCCGGGAGATGCGGGCGATGAACACGCCCACGAACGGTGCCCAGGACACCCACCAGCCCCAGTAGAAGATGGTCCAGCCCGAGCCCCAGGTAGCACCAGCCTCCCCGGTGTAGGCGCCGACGTCGAAGGTCATGTTGAGCACCTCGGCGAGGTACATGCCCAGGGACTGCACCAGGTTCTGGAACAGGAACAGCGTGGGGCCCAGCAGCAGTACCGTAATCAGCAGGATCCCGGCCATCGAGAGGTTGATGTTGGACAGCCACTTGATGCCGCGGCCGATCCCGGACACCACGGACAGGGTGGCCAGGAAGGTGATGACGATGATCAACACGACCAGCAGCGTGTTGTCCGGGGCCTCCACCACGCCCATGGCGGCCAGGCCCGAGGCGATCTGCTGGACGCCCAGGCCCAGGGAGGTCGCGATGCCGAAGATGGTGCCGAAGATGGCCAGGATGTCGATGATGTCACCGATCCAGCCCTTGACTCGCTCGCCGAGCAGGGGTTCGAGGGCCCAGCGGATGGAGACGGGGCGGCCGCGGCGGTGGATGGCGTAGGCCACGGCGAGGCCGATGACGGCGTAGATGGCCCAGGGGTGCAGGCCCCAGTGCACGAAGGTCTGCGCCATGCCCAGCAGCGCGACGGTGCTCTCCTGGCCCGGGATGATCGTGGTGACCCCGTCCGAACTGGTTTCCGTGCCGGGCCACCCCGGCTTGGGGGTGGTCGTGGCGTAGCCCAGGGGCTCGCCCACTCCGTAGAACACCAGGCCGATGCCCATGCCGGCGGCGAAGAGCATGGCGAACCAAGACAGCACACCGAACTCGGGACGCTCGTCGTCCCGGCCCAGCCGGATCTTGCCGAAGCGCGAGAAGCAGACGGCGAGGGCGAAGGCGATGAAGATCCCGATCGCCAGCATGTAGAACCAGCCCAGGTGGGTCGAGATCCAGCCCTGGATGGCGGAGAGGACCTCTCCGGTGGGCCCCGGCAGGACGATCGCGATGATCGCCACGGCGGCGACGACGATCAGGGCGGGCCAGAACACCGCCGGGGCGATGGTGCCCTTGGCCATGCGGACGCCCTGACGCTTCAGCTTCTCGGTGATCTGCTCGTCGGAGTCCGCCTCGGTGATGCGGGCGCGCTCCGGGACATCGGGGAGCAGGAGTCCTTCGGAGGACGCCTCGGCAGGCGGGGGGCTCTCCTCCACCGCAGGGTCCGGACCGTGGTGCGAGGTCGACATGTCAGCCCTTCCTGATCGGTCGTGCAGTCGAGATCACCGCTTCCACCCCGGTCACGGGGCACAGCGGGACTGGTCAGAGTCAATCAGCGATCCTCGTCCTTGTCAGCTTCTGCCTGCCGCGAGCCGGCCGTTCCGCCGGGACCCCCGCGGAGGCGCTGTACACCACAACGCGCCCGGCCGGCCACATGACTACATGAGCAAGGTGCCGGGCCGGAGAACATTAGACTGGGTCCGGCCGTATTCCGACCGGGTACGGCGGGCCGGGACGGGCCGTGACCGTCCGGACGACCGGGTGCCCATCGGCGCCCGTGAGCGACAGCGCAGTCGCCCCCTGGAGGCAGGGGCTTGAGGGAAGGACCTACCGTGGCAGAACAGACCACCGGAACCGCACAGGACACGCGTGCCGCCTGGAACACCCGGGAGGAGCTGGCCGAGAAGATGGTTCCGCTGATCGGCACCTTGTACCGGGACCACAACGTGGTCACCAGCATCTACGGCCGCCAGCTGGTGCACAAGGGCGTCATCGACATCATCAAGGCGCACCGCTACGCCCGGCAGATCGACGAGTCCGTGCTGCCCGTCGAGGACACCTACCCGATCGTCGAGGCCATGGCCGGCATGAACCTCGGTGCCGCCTCCGTGGACCTGGCCAAGCTGGCCAACAAGTTCAAGGAGACCGGCGGGGACCTGCAGTCCTTCCTCGACACCGAGCTGGCCGCGGTGGCCGGCCAGGGTGGCGGGGGCCTGCACGAGCCCACCGACGTGGTGCTCTACGGCTTCGGCCGGATCGGCCGCCTGCTGGCCCGCATCATCCTCTCCCACGAGGGCGGCGGTTCCTCGCTGCGCCTGCGGGCCATCGTGGTGCGGAAGAACTCGGAGAACGACCTGATCAAGCGCGCCTCGCTGCTGCGCCGCGATTCCATCCACGGCCCCTTCGAGGGCACCATCACCGTGGACGAGGAGAACAACACGATCACCGCCAACGGCACCGTGATCCAGGTGATCTACTCCAACGACCCGGCCAGCATCGACTACACCGCCTTCGGCATCAACGACGCGATCGTGGTGGACAACACCGGGCGCTGGCGGGACGAGGAGGGCCTCGGTCAGCACCTGAAGTCCCAGGGTGTGGCCAAGGTGCTGCTCACCGCCCCGGGCAAGGGCGAGATCAAGAACATCGTGTTCGGCGTCAACACCGAGGACATCACCGAGCAGGACGCCATCCTCTCGGCCGCGTCCTGCACCACCAACGGCATCACCCCGGTGCTGAAGGTCATCAACGACGAGTACGGGATCGATCACGGCCACGTGGAGACCGTGCACGCCTACACCAACGACCAGAACCTCACGGACAACTTTCACAAGGGTTCCCGCCGCGGCCGGGCCGCCGGCCTGAACATGGTGCTCACCGAGACCGGTGCGGCCAAGGCCGTGGCCAAGGCCCTGCCCGAGCTCAAGGGCAAGCTCTCCGGCAACGCCATCCGCGTGCCCACCCCGAACGTCTCCATGGCCATCCTCAACCTGGAGCTGGAGAAGGAGACCACGGTCGAGGAGCTCAACGCGCACTTGCGTACGGAGTCCCTGACCGGTGAGCTACGCGCCCAGCTGGACTACATCCACTCCCCGGAGGTCGTCTCCTCCGACTTCGTCGGCTCGAACCGTGCCGGCATCGTCGATGGCCTGGCCACCATCGTCAACCACGGCACGAACGCTATCGTCTACGTCTGGTACGACAACGAGTTCGGCTACTCCTGCCAGGTGGTCCGCGTCATCGAGAAGATGGCCGGAGACGCCGTGCCGGCGCTGCCGCAAGCCTGACGCCACCCCAGCTGTACGGTCCCGACGGCGGCCGG
>DATBUG010000097.1:0-3315 GCA_036516315.1 Citricoccus sp. | reverse complement strand
TGTCGCGCTGCTGCGCCACGCCGCCCGGCACGGCACCGAGGTCGACCTTGTCACCGTCGACCGGGTCGGTGGCCGCCGGTCCCGCCGCGTGGTGCCCCTGGCCGTGGCTGGCGGCCGCCTGCGCTGCCGGGTGACGGACGGCGACCACGGTGACGACCACGGTGACACCGAAGCGGTCGTCCCGCTCCACCGCGTGGTGGCCGCCTCCCCCACCGGAGCACCCCAGGCCGCTGACGTCCCGGCACCAGCCCACACCCCCCAGGAGGACCCATGCCCGACGGACCGTTGATCGTGCAGTCGGACAAGACCGTGCTGCTCGAGGTGGACCACCCCGGTTCCACCGAGGCCCGGCAGGCCCTGGCCTCGTTCGCCGAGCTCGAGCGGGCCCCGGAACACGTGCACACCTACCGGATCACGAATCTGGGCCTGTGGAACGCCCGGGCGGCCGGCGTGGACGCCGAGCGCGTGCTCGACGTGCTGCTGACCCACTCGCGCTATCCGGTGCCGCACGCATTGTTGGTGGACATCGCCGATACCATGAGCCGCTACGGCCGGCTCCGGCTGGAGAATGACCCGGTGCACGGCCTGGTCATGCGCACCGAGGACCACCCCGTGCTGGAGGAGGTCCTGCACGCGAAGAAGACCGCGAACATGTTCGGCCCGCGCGTCGACGGCCGGACCGTGGTGGTCCACGCCGCCAGCCGTGGCCAGCTCAAGCAGGCGCTGCTCAAGCTCGGCTGGCCCGCCGAGGACGCCGCCGGATACGTGGACGGCGCGCCCTACCCCATCGGGCTCACGGAGGTCCCACCCACCGGTGAGCTGCCCGACGCCGGTCCTGAAGCCGGCGCTGAGACCGGCGGCGAGGCGGACCCGCCGGCGGAGCCCTGGCAGCTGCGCCCGTACCAGCGGATGGCCGTGGAGAACTTCTGGGCCGGCGGATCCGGCGTCGTGGTCCTGCCGTGCGGGGCGGGCAAGACGCTGGTGGGGGCCGGCGCCATGGCCACCGCCGGGGCCACCACGCTCATCCTGGTCACGAACACCGTCTCGGCGCGGCAGTGGAAGGACGAACTGCTGCGGCGCACCACGCTGACCGAGGCGGAGATCGGCGAGTACTCGGGCGCGGTCAAGGAAGTCCGCCCCGTCACCATCGCGACGTACCAGGTGCTCACCCTCAAGCGCGGCGGCATCTACCCCCACCTGGAACTGGTCAACGAGCACGACTGGGGCCTGATCATCTACGACGAGGTCCACCTGTTGCCGGCGCCAATCTTCCGCATGACGGCGGACCTGCAGGCGCGTCGCCGGCTGGGGCTCACCGCGACGCTCGTACGGGAGGACGGCCGCGAGGACGAGGTGTTCTCCCTGATCGGGCCGAAGCGGTACGACGCCCCGTGGAAGGACATCGAGGCCCAGGGGTACATCGCCCCGGCCGAGTGCGTCGAGGTACGGGTGGAGCTGCCCCGGGACGAGCGGGTGGCCTACGCGATGGCCGACGAGGCGGACCGCTACCGGCTCTGCTCCACCTCCGAGGTCAAGCAGCCGGTGGTGCGCTCGATCGTGGAACGGCACCCGGGCGAGCAGGTCCTGGTCATCGGCCAGTACCTCGACCAGTTGGAGGAGCTCGGCGAGCTGCTCGACGCGCCGGTGCTGACCGGATCCACCCCGGTGGCCGAGCGGCAACGGCTCTTCGGGGCCTTCCGGGACGGAGCCCTGGACGTGCTGGTGGTGTCCAAGGTGGCCAACTTCTCGATCGACCTGCCGGAGGCCTCTGTCGCCGTGCAGGTGTCCGGGTCCTACGGTTCACGGCAGGAGGAGGCCCAGCGGCTCGGCCGGCTGCTGCGCCCGAAGGGCGACGGCAAGTCCGCGCACTTCTACACCCTGGTCTCCCGGGACACCCTGGACCAGGAGTACGCGCAGCGCCGTCAGCGCTTCCTCGCCGAGCAGGGGTACGCCTACACCATTGTCGACGCGGCCGACCTCTCCCGCTCGTGAACCGGGGTAGCCGGGTCCCCCGGCAGGACAGGGGTGCGGTCGGCGGCGGCCGGGCGCCTGCGCGCACAGCCAACATTCAGGAAACGTTCAGCGCACGGGTGGACGATGGTGCCATGAAGTCCAAAGAGCCTGAAGCCAAGCTCCTGGTCGTCGACGACGAGCCGAACATCCGCGAGCTGCTGTCCACCTCCCTGCGCTTCGCCGGATTCGAGGTAGTGGCGGCCGCCAACGGCCGCGACGCGCTGGCTGCGGCGGAGAAGGACCAGCCGGACCTCGCCGTCCTGGACGTCATGCTGCCGGACATGGACGGCTTCACGGTCACCCGCAAGCTCCGCGCGGCCGGCCGCCACTTCCCGGTCGTGTTCCTCACGGCCCGCGACGACACCGAGGACAAGGTCACGGGCCTGACCGTCGGCGGGGACGACTACGTCACCAAGCCGTTCTCCCTCGACGAGGTGGTGGCCCGCATCCGCGCCGTCCTGCGCCGTACGGCCCCGGCCGAGGGGGACGACGCCGTGCTGCGGGTGGACGACCTCGAGCTCGACGACGACGCCCACGAGGTGCGCCGGGCCGGCGAGGTGGTGGAGCTGTCCCCCACGGAGTTCAAGCTGTTGCGCTACCTGATGATGAACCCCAACCGCGTGCTGTCCAAGGCGCAGATCCTGGACCACGTCTGGGAGTACGACTTCAACGGGGACGCCTCGATCGTGGAGTCCTACATCTCCTACCTGCGGCGGAAGATCGACCGGCCCGACCTGCCGGACATGATCCAGACCAAGCGCGGCGTCGGCTACCTGCTGCGCTCCGCGGACAAGCGCTGACGGGCCCGCCGACGGCATGCCCCCACCCGTGAACCACAACGGGCGCTTCCGGCCGTTCCACGAGATCGCCCGGACCTGGAAGACCTCCTCCCTGCGCACCCAGCTGGTGGTCATGACCAGCGGACTCATGCTCCTGGCCGTCGCCGTGACCGCCGGGCTGACGGCCTCCCTGTTCCGTCAGGAACTCGTCCGGCAGATCGACGAGGACCTGTTCAACAACCGCAGCAACGTCTCGATCTACCTGACCAGCCTCGGCCTGGGCACGGACTACTTCTCCTCCCCCCAGTCCATCCTGCGCTTCTACGGTGAACTGCAGGACAACCAGGGGCGGACCACCACCAACTCGTCCTTCACCGGGGCGGACGAGGACCAGCCGATCATCCCCTCGCTCACGGCCGAGCAGGTCAGGGAACGCGGCACCCAGGCCTTCAACGTGGCCGGCACCCACGTCGACTCCCGCGGCTGGCGGGTGAGGGTCTACCGCCTGGAGTCGGGCGAGGGG
>DATBUG010000096.1:0-2048 GCA_036516315.1 Citricoccus sp. | reverse complement strand
TCGGGCAGGATCCGCTTCAGGTAACCGAGCAGGACGTCGATGTTCAGGCTGCGCTCGTGGGCCTCGTCGATGATGATGGCCGAGTACTTCGAGAGCAGGCGGTCGTGCGGGATCTCCGCCAGCAGGATGCCGTCCGTCATGACCTTCACCCGGGTCTCGGCGGAGGTCTCCGCGGTGAACCGGACCTGGTAGCCCACGTCGGTGCCGATGGGGGTGCCGAGCTCGGCGGCGATGCGCTCGGCCACCGATCGGGCGGCGAGCCGGCGCGGCTGGGTGTGCCCCACGATCCCGGTGCCGGAGACGGCCGGCTCGTCCGGGTCCAGGGCCAGCTCCAGCAGCATCTTGGGCAACTGGGTGGTCTTGCCCGAGCCGGTCTCCCCGGCGACGATGACCACCTGGTGGTTCCGGATGGCGTCCTTGATGGCGTCCCGTTCGGCCGAGACCGGCAGCTGCGGTGGGTACTCCAGACGGATGGCGGTGACGGGGGATGCGGACATGGCAGGCCCAGTCTAGTCGTCGTCTAGTCGTCCTGGTCGTCCTGGCCGCCGCCGGTACCGGGCCGGCCCGGGAACCGGCCCGTCTGCGGAGAGGGCCCCGCGGAGACGAGATGTCCGGGTCCGGGCCCGTTCTGCCCGGCCTGCAGAGCAGAAGGTCTGGTGATCCCCGCCACAATCGAGGAAAAATCCAGTGACAGTGCGATTTGTGATGCATTGTGTTGCACATCACGTCTATTCTTGACTACCAACGTCCCCGGTCATCCCACCCACGGCGCAGCCCGCGTCCATCCGCCGGGGACCGTGGCGTGGAAAGGACCATCACCATGATTCGCACCGACAAGGCTCGCACCGGTCTCCGTGCAGGGGCCCTCCTGGCCGTCTCCGCCCTCGCCCTGACCGCCTGCGGCGGTTCCGGCAACGGCGATCAGGCCGCCGGCGGCGGGGAGGGCAACGAGGCCTCCGCCCAGTCGTACAACATCGCCGTCTCGCAGTTCGTCACCCACCCCTCCCTGGATGCCGCCCGCAAGGGCTTCGAGCAGGGCCTGGAGGAGGCCGGGCTGGACGTCACCCTGGACGTGCAGAACGCCCAGTCCGACCAGGCCACCGCGAACACCATCGCCGGCACCTTCGCCTCCGCGGAGCCGGACCTGGTGCTGGCGATCGCCACGCCGTCCGCCCAGACGGTGGCCCAGGCGATCAGTGACGTCCCGGTGCTGTTCACCGCCGTCACCGATCCGGTGACCGCCAAGCTCGTCGACTCCCTCGAGGCCCCGGGCGCCAACGTCACCGGAACCTCGGACGCCAACCCGGTGAAGGAACAGCTGCAGCTGCTCCAGGAGCTGGACGCGGACGCCAAGCGCGTGGGCGTCGTCTACTCCTCCGGCGAGGTCAACTCCCAGGTCCAGGTCGAGTGGGCCAAGGAGGCCGCGAGCGAGCTGGGCCTGGAGATCGTCGAGGCCACCGTCTCGAACTCCTCCGAGGTGCAGCAGGCCGCCAACTCCCTGAACGTGGACGCCTTCTACGTCCCCACGGACAACGCCGTGGTCTCCGCGCTGGAGTCGCTGATCGGCGTCGCCCAGAACCAGCAGATCCCGGTGATCGCCGCCGAGGGTGACTCGGTCGAGCGCGGCGCCGTGGCCACCTACGGCCTGAACTACGAGAAGCTGGGCCAGCAGACCGCCGAGATGGCCGTCCGGATCCTGACCGAGGACGCCGACCCGGCCACCATGCCCGTCGAGACCCAGAACGAGCCGGAGCTCTACGTCAACCCCGCCGCCGCGGAGGCCATGGGCGTCGAGCTGCCGCAGTCGATGCTGGACGAGGCCGACCACACCGTCGGCGAGTGAGTCTGCGGGTCGACCGCCACCGCCACCGCCACCCCACCCCATGACGCGGTGCCGCCCCGGCCACCCGGGGCGGCACCGCCTGACACCGCCGCATTGGAGCTGCCATGACGACCGCCATCGAGCTCGGTCTGATCTACGCCATCATGGCCCTGGGGGTCTACCTGACCTTCCGCATTCTCGACTTCCCCGACCTGACCGTGGACGG
>DATBUG010000095.1:0-3654 GCA_036516315.1 Citricoccus sp. | reverse complement strand
GAGGCCGCGTGAGCCCGAGGCCCCGGGGGCCGGACGGAATCGTCCGGTCCCCGGGGCCTCAGGTCGTGTCAGCGCGGAACGGCGGGGCCGTCACCCGCAGGGTCGCCACACCTGTCCCCCCGGCGCGTAGCACCGCGGGCCCGTGTATCCGGGGAAATCAGCGTCCGTCCCGTAGCCGCTGGGCGCCTGCTGCCGCGGAGCCTGTTGCCGCGGAGCCTGTTGCCGCTGCTGGTTCCGCTGCGCTTCCTGGCGGGCGGCCTCCTGCCGAGCCGCTTCCCTGGCGGCTTCCTGACGAGCGGCTTCCTGGCGGGCGGCTTCAGCCTTCCGCGCCTCCTCAGCCTTCCGTGCTTCCTCGGCCTTGCGCGCTTCCTCCGCCTTCCGTGCTTCCTCGGCCTTGCGCGCTTCCTCCGCCTTGCGCTTCTGTTCGGCCTTCCGCTTCTCCTCGGCCTTGCGCTCGAGTGTCTCCTGCTGCGTGACCAGGTCGTCCCGGTAGGACTGAGCCGCCGGCAGCGCGGCATCCAACCGACGGCGCAGGTCCTTGCCCGAGGATCCGTAGGCATGGGAGAGCACTGCGTGCTTCCCGGACTCGACCAGGTCCAGCGCGCTGCCGAGCGCCTGCCCCGCGGCGAGGACCGGAGCAACGGCTGCCAGGGCCTCGGCCACCGCGGCGGGATCGGCCGGGATACTGGCGGGCAGCTCTTCCAGGGGCGGCAGGGCGGTGTCGGCCAGGCCGGGCACCGTGCATTCGACGGCGGGGTCGAACAACCCCGCACCGGCCTCCTCGGCCCGCCGCTGGGCCTCCAGCACCTCCGGGTAGAACTTCTCGTTCGGTTCGTAGAGCACCGCCACGCCCAGACCCGCCTCCGCGATGTCGGCGTTGACGAGCGAGTCGTCTTTGAACACCCCGGCCAGGGTCCGGTCGTACCGGTCGGTCCGTTCCACGTCGTACTCGAGCTCGATCCGGTCCCCCGGTGCCAGGAGGTCCTCGAGGAAGTCCGTGGCCTCCGGACCGAGGCACTGCACCGGCTTCTGCGGGTGCTTCGTCTCCGGGGTGTCCACGTTCAGTAACCGGATGCGCTGCGTGCTCCCCCCGACCTCGGCGTCGATCGTGTCCCCGTCGATGACCCTCACCACCGTGGCCTGGTCCCGCCTCTCGCCCTGCGCGGACTGCGCGGCGAAGACGGCGCCCGCTCCCACGGCGACCACGCTCACGGCCGTTCCGACCACGACGACCTTCGTGGTCTTCGACCAACCCCCTGCTTGACCTGACATGCGAACTCCTCTATCCGGCCCCCACCGCGATGACATCGGCAGCGTAAGCCACCCCGCCGCCCGTCCCCGCCGCCGTCACCGACCACGTCATATTCGGCAGGCACAATGGAGCCATGTCCGAGACGACGAGCCAGCCCACCCCGCCGAGCAAGACCACCGCCCAGAAGTTGTCCATCACCTCCGGTGACACCCTCTACCTCGGCGGCGGCCACCAGGGCCTGCACGCACTGCTGGACCCGCTGCCCGAGGGCCTCGTCCTGACCCAGGACATCGGACAGGCCACCGCCGTCGTGCTCTTCGCCCAGGACCAGCGCTCGCTGGATGGCGTGCTGGACGACTGGCTCGAACCGGCGCT
The DNA here is from genome assembly GCA_036516315.1 of Citricoccus sp. Taxonomy (GTDB): domain Bacteria; phylum Actinomycetota; class Actinomycetes; order Actinomycetales; family Micrococcaceae; genus Citricoccus. Next base: position 2,027 of record DATBUG010000095.1, on the reverse strand, counting down.
CGGCGCCCGGGTGCTGTGGATCGGTTACCCCAAGGGCGGGCGCTCGGACATCAACCGTGACGTCATCTGGCGGGACCTGCAAGAACGCGGACACACGCTCAACGCCAATGTCTCCCTCTCCGGCGAATGGTCCTCGGTGCGCGTGAAGACCACGCCGGCCCGGTAGTCCGCGGGGTGGACCGGCCCCGTCCGGCCTGAAACCGGGGCGGCCGGGCCACCGGGAGGACCGGCTCGTAGACTGGGGCCAGCGGGCCGGCACCCGCCGGCCAGTGCTCGAACCAACGACACAGGGGATGTCCACCCATGCGCCGAATGTCCGATCCCGCCTATGTGAACGACGCCCGCGACAACCTGCACGGCGAGAACATCGCCCCGATCACCGAACTCTGCGAATCGCTCCGGGACCCGGGCAAGGGCTCCGTGCCCTACCTCGACCCCGAGTACGACGTCGAGGAGGCCCGCATCCTGGTGCTCACGGCCGCCCCCGGCCCCGGCACCGCCTCCGGCTTCCTCTCCCACGAGAACGACGACCCCGCCGCCGAGCGCCTCGTCCGCGTCCTCCAGGGCGCCGGGCTGGCCCCGCGCTACGCGATCCCCTGGACCGTGTACCCGTGGACCCAGGACGGCTACGCCCTGAACCTCACCAAGGACCAGATCACCGCCGGGGTCAAGCCCTTCAACCGCTTCCTCAAGCGCACCCCCCGGGTGGTGGCCATCATGGCCCACGGCGGTGAGGCCCAGAAGCTCGTCAAGGCCTTCTCCGCGACGATCGGGGGGACGATCCTGGCCGAGAAGGCGATCAAGGTCTTCCCGCTGCCGGCGATCCACGCGCAGAGCGCGAACCGGAAGCAGAGCCCGGAGGAGATCGAGGAGCAGATGACCGAGGCCTACGGCCAGGCCATGCGCCTGTGCGGGATCCGCCCGTTGGTCAGCGAGGGCTGAACACCGGGTGAATACCGGGCACGGCACGGCACCACGCGTCCCCGTCCGACGCAGGCGGTCCCGGGCACGGCAAGGCCCCGCAGGCCGATGGCCTGCGGGGCCTCCCGTTCCCGGCCCGGGGCCCGGCGGACGCCGGGGATCCCGTGCCGCAGCCTCAGGCGCGCAGGTGCGCCGGGGTCTCGTCCGAGACGGGGTCCAGGACGAAGTCGTAGTTGACCTCGACGCCGTCGGCGGTCGGCTGGGGATCGAGCATCAGCTCGGGCTTCACGGCCGAGGCGATGTCGTCGTCGTTGTGCTCGTCCCCCGGGAAGTACAGCTGGGCGGTCAGCAGCTCGTGACCCGGTGCCGAGACCTTCAGGTGCAGGTGGGCCGGGCGCCAGGCGTGCCAGCCGGCCGCCGCGATCAGCTGGCCGCAGGCCCCGTCGGTGGGGATCTGGTACGGGGCCGGCTGCAGGGAGTTGATCGCGAAGTACCCCTCGTCATCGGCAATGAAGGTCCCGCGCAGGTTCCACTCGGGGATGTTCGGCGCGAACTGGGAGTAGAAACCCTCCTCATCGGCGTGCCACAGCTCGACCTTGGCGTTCGGCAGGGGCGTACCGTCCGTGCTGGTGACCTGGCCCTGGAAGAGCATCATGGTGCCCTTCTCGTCCGGGCGCATCTCGATGGTGGCCGGCTGGTCCTTGCCGGTCTGCTGGCTGGGGGCGTCCGGGATGTAGTAGGGGCCCTCGATCGAGCCCTTGTTGCCCTCGCGGTGCTCGGTGGCGACCTCCTCGACGGAGTGCTCCAGCCACACGTCCAGGAACAGCGGCCACTCGCCGTCCTCGCCGACCTTGATCAGCCAGGCCTTGAGGGCGTTGAACTCCTGGTAGGTGACCTTCTTCTCGAGGATGATGTCATTGGCGGCCTGCACCAGGGCCGAGGCCAGCTCGTTCACGCGGGCCTGGTCGGCCTCGACCGCCGAGGTCTTGCCGGACTGGCGGAAACGGTCGGTGGCGGCGGCGCCGGAGGCCGCGGCGGTGGCGACTGCCTGTTCCTGGGGGGTCATGGTGTGCCCTTTCTGTTGTGCGGAGTGCTGCCGTGCGGCA
>DATBUG010000094.1:0-13482 GCA_036516315.1 Citricoccus sp. | reverse complement strand
ACGGTGCCCCAAGTGGGACTCGAACCCACACATCTCTCGATACCGCATTTTGAGTGCGGCGCGTCTGCCAGTTCCGCCATTGGGGCCGGCCGGGTCTCCCGGCAGGGCAACTCCACCAGAATACACGCGTCGCGGAGCGCTCCCGGCGGCGGGATACGCTGAACCGTGCACCCGATGCCGTGCACGCCCCCCCGACCCCTGACCCGTCCCCACCTGCGAGGAGCCACCATGCCGACCGAGAGCACCGCGCCGACCGCCGACCAGCCGCTGCGCGTCGTCGTCGCCGAGGACGAGACGCTGATCCGCCTGGACATCGTGGAGATCCTCTCCGCGGAGGGCTATGCCGTGGTCGGCGAGGCGGACAACGGCCAGCGCGCCGTGGAGCTGGCCACGGAGCTGGCGCCGGACGTGGTGCTGATGGACGTGAAGATGCCCATCATGGACGGCATCACGGCGGCCGAGCAGATCGCCCGGGAGAAGGTGGCGCCCGTGGTGCTGCTGACCGCCTTCAGCCAGCGCGAGCTCGTGGAACGGGCCCGCCAGGCCGGGGCGATGGCCTACGTGGTCAAACCGTTCAGCGAGAACGACCTGGTGCCGGCCATCGAGCTGGCCGTCGCCCGGTTCGAGGAGCTGCGGGCCCTCGAGGCGGAGGTCTCCGACCTGACCGAGCAGTTCGCCACCCGCAAGCTGGTGGACCGGGCCAAGTCCCTGCTGACCACCACCCTGGACCTGTCCGAGCCGGAGGCCTTCCGGTGGATCCAGAAGACCTCCATGGACCGGCGGCTGACCATGCGCGAGGTCGCCCAGACGGTCATCGACCAGATGGGCTGACCGGCTCCCGTCTCACATCGGGGAGCGCGCCGGCCACACGCCGACCCGTTCGCGGGCCGGGCGCTGGTAGCCCTCCAGCAGCCCACCGGAGTCGGCGAGGTCGCCGATGCGGTGCACCTTGACGATGTTCGTGGACCCGGCCTGCCCGGGGGGCGACCCGGCGGCGATGACCACCAGGTCGTTGACGCCGGCGATGCCCTCGCGCAGCAGCGAACGGTCCACCTGGGCCGTCATCTCGTCCGTGGAGTCCGCGAACGGCACCATCTTCGGCAGCACGCCCCAGGACAGGCACAGGATGTTGTGGGTGTGCTCCACGTGCGTGAAGGCGTAGATCATCTGGTGCGGCCGCAACCGGGACAGCCGGCGGGCCGAGTCCCCGGACTGCGTGAAGGTGGCCAGGTACCGCACGTCGAGCTGGTTGGCGATCTCCACGGCGGCCCGGGTGATGGCCCCGCCCCTCGTCTTCGGCTTCGAGCCCAGCGGCAGGATGCGTTCCAGGCCGTGGGTCTCGGTGGACTCGATGATCCGGGCCATCGTCTCCACCGTCACCACCGGGTAGCGGCCCACGGAGGTCTCCCCGGAGAGCATCACCGCGTCGGCGCCGTCGAGCACCGCGTTGGCGCAGTCGGAGGCCTCCGCGCGGGTGGGCCGCGGGTTGTCGATCATCGACTCCAGCACCTGCGTGGCCACGATGACCGGCTTGGCCCAGCGCCGCGCGAGCTCGATCGCCCGCTTCTGCACCACCGGTACGTCCTCGAGGGGCAGTTCCACCCCGAGGTCGCCACGGGCCACCATGATCGCGTCGAACGCGTCCACGATCCCGTGCAGCGCCTCCACCGCCTGGGGCTTCTCGATCTTGGCGATGACGGGGATCTTCCGGCCCTGTTCCGCCATGATCTCGTGGACCCGCTCGATGTCCTGGGCCGCACGCACGAAGGACAGCGCGATCATGTCCACGCCCATGTCCAGCGCCCAGCGCAGGTCCTCCTCGTCCTTCTCGGACAGGGCCGGGACGTTGACGGCTACGCCCGGCAGGTTGATGCCCTTGTTGTTGGACACGGCGCCGGCCACCGTGACCTCGGTGACCACGTCCGTGTCCGTGACCTGCACCGCCCGCAGGGCGACCTTGCCGTCGTCGATCAGCAGGGTGTCCCCGGGGCGCACGTCCTGCGGCAGCCCCTTGAAGGTGGTGCCGCACAGCTCGGCCGTGCCCTCCACCTCACGCGTGGTGATGGTGAAGCGGTCCCCCACGGCCAGGTGGTGGGGTCCCTCGGCGAACCGGCCCAGGCGGATCTTCGGGCCCTGCAGGTCCGCGAAGACGGCCACCGGGCGGCCGAGGTCCTGGGCGGCGCGCCGGATGTCCGCGTAGGTGCGCTCGTGCACCTCGTAGGTGCCGTGGCTCATGTTCATCCGGGCGACGTCCACCCCCGCGGCGATCACCGCCCGGGTATTCTCGTACCCTTCCGTGGACGGACCGAACGTGGCGACGATCTTCGCGTGTCTCATGGTTCCACCCTAGCGAGACAGGACGCCTCTCCGGGACTGACCCGGCAGGATGGCGGGACCGCGGCCTCAGCCACGGACCGTCATCGGACGGTCGGTGGGCGTCACCGGGGACGGCAGCCGGGTCCAGCTCTCCAGGGACTCGTCCACCGCGCGGGCGCAGGCCCGGCCCTCGGCGATGGCCCAGACCACGAGCGAGGCACCGCGCCCGGCGTCGCCGGCCACGAACACCCCGGGGGTGTCCGTCTCGTAGCGCCGGTCCCGGCGCACGAGGCCGTGCTCGAGCACGACGCCGGCCGACTCCGGCCCCTCCGTCAGCCCGAGGTCCTCGACGCCGGTGAAGCCCAGCGCCAGCAGCACCAGGTCCGCCGGGATCTCCCGCTCGGTGCCCGGCCGGGGCACGCGGCGCCCGTCCGGCAGGTACTCGGTCTCGGCCACCCTCAGGGCGCGCACGTGGCCGTGCTCGTCCCCGACGAACTCCACGGTCGAGGCCAGGTACTCCCGGGTGCCGCCCTCGGCGTCCGCACTGGTGACCTCGAAGACCTTCGGCATGGTCGGCCAGGGCTGGTCCGCGGGCCGCTCGGCGGGCAGCTCCCGGCCGATGGCGAGCGTGGTGACGGAGGCCGCGCCGTGGCGGTGGGCCGTGCCGATGCAGTCCGCGCCGGTGTCCCCGCCGCCGAGCACGACGACGTGCTTGCCGTCGGCCCGGATCTGGTCCGGGACCTGCTCGCCGGCCACCACGCGGTTGGACTGGACGAGGTAGTCCATGGCCACGTGGATGCCCTTCAGCTCGCGCCCGGGCACCGGCAGGTCACGCGGGACCGGGGCCCCGGTGGCGACGATCACCGCGTCGTAGCGTGCGCGCAGCTCGGCCCAGGTGATGTCCACGCCGATCGTCACGGACGTCCGGAACCGGGTGCCCTCGGCGACCATCTGCTCGATCCGGCGGTCCAGGATGTCCTTCTCCATCTTGAAGTCCGGGATGCCGTAGCGCAGCAGGCCGCCGATCTTGTCGTCGCGCTCGAACACCGCCACGGTGAACCCGGCGCGGGTCAGCTGCTGCGCGGCCGCCAGGCCGGTCGGCCCGGAGCCGACGACGGCCACCGTGTGCCCGTTGAGCCGTTGCGGGATCACGGGCTCGAGCCAGTCGTTGTCGAAGGCGGCGTCCGCGATCGAGACCTCGGTCTGCTTGATCGTCACCGGCGGCTGGTTGATCCCCAGCACGCAGGAGGACTCGCACGGTGCCGGGCAGATACGCCCGGTGACCTCGGGGAAGTTGTTGGTGGCGTGCAGCCGGGCCGCCGCCTCCTGCATCCGCCCCTGGCGGACCAGGTCGTTCCACTCCGGGATCAGGTTGCCCAGCGGGCACCCCTGGTGGCAGAACGGCACGCCGCAGTCCATGCAGCGCCCGGCCTGCTGCCGGATGACGCCGGCCTCCTGGCGCTCGTAGACCTCCTTGAAGTCCATGATGCGCACGGGCACGGGGCGGGACGGACGGTCCCGGCGTTCGCGGTTGGTCAGGAATCCGCGGGGATCAGCCATTGGTTGCCTCCAGAATCCGACCCCAGGCGTCAGCGCCGTCCGGGTCCAGTCCTTCATCGATGACTGCCGCGCGCGTCTTCAGCACGGCGGCGTAGGTGGCCGGCAGCACGGTGGTGAACCGGGGCAGGGCCGTATCCAGCGTGGCCAGCAGGTGCGCGGCGACCGGCGAACCGGTCTCGGCGTGGTGCCGGGCCAGCAACTCGGCGATGGCCTCGCGGTCCTCGGGCCGGGGCTCGAGCAGCAGCAGGTCGCCGTTGACCATCGCCAGCGGGTTCATCGCGCTGCGGTCCAGGTCCAGCACCCAGGCCACGCCACCGGACATCCCGGCGCCGAAGTTGCGGCCGGTGCGGCCCAGGATCAGGGCCCGGCCACCGGTCATGTACTCGCAGCCGTGGTCGCCGATGCCCTCGACGACGGCGCTGGCCCCGGAGTTGCGGACCAGGAACCGCTCGCCGACCCGGCCCCGCAGGAACAGCTCGCCCGAGGTCGCCCCGTAGCCGATGACGTTGCCGGCCACGACGTTGTCCTCCGCGGCGAACAGGGCGCGCTCGTCCGGGCGGACAATGATGCGCCCGCCGGACAGGCCCTTGCCCACGTAGTCGTTGGCGTCGCCGTCCAGCCGCAGGGTGATGCCGGCCGGCAGGAAGGCCCCTAGCGACTGCCCGGCCTCACCGGTGAGCCGCACCGTGATGGTGTCCTCGGCCAGCTCGTCCAGCAGCCGGGCCCGCGTCACGTGGTAGCCGAGCATCGTCCCGGCCGCCCGGTCCGTGTTCACGATCGCCGTGGACAGCTCGACGCGCTGCCCCGTGGCGATCGCCGGCTCGGCCGCGGTGATCAGGTCGTTGTCGAAGTGCCGGTCCAGCTCGTGGTTCTGCCCGGTGTGGCTGCGCAGCTGACGGGCCTTCTCCGGGTCCGCCGGGTCGTAACCGGACAGGATGCCGGACAGGTCCAGTCCCTCGGTCTTCCAGTGGTTCAGGGACTCGTCCCGGCCGAGGACCTCGACGTGCCCGATCGCCTCGTCGAGGGAGCGGAAGCCCAGCTCGGCCAGGTACTCGCGCACCTCCTGGGCAATGTACTCGAAGAAGGTCACCACGAACTCCGGTGTCCCCGTGTAGCGGGACCGCAGCTCCGGGTTCTGGGTGGCCACGCCCACCGGGCAGGTGTCCAGGTGGCACACGCGCATCATGATGCAGCCGGAGACCACGAGCGGGGCCGTGGCGAAGCCGTACTCCTCGGCGCCCAGCAGGGCCGCGATCACCACGTCCCGGCCGGTCTTGAGCTGGCCGTCGACCTGGACCACCACGCGGTCGCGCAGGCCGTTGAGCATCAGCGTCTGCTGTGCCTCCGCCAGCCCGAGCTCCCAGGGGGCCCCGGCGTGCTTGAGCGAGTTCAGCGGCGAGGCACCCGTGCCGCCGTCGTGCCCGGAGATGAGCACGACGTCGGCCTTGGCCTTGGTCACGCCCGCGGCCACGGTGCCCACGCCGGACTCGGACACCAGCTTGACGTGGACCCGGGCGGCCGGGTTGGCGCGCTTGAGGTCGTGGATGAGCTCGGCCAGGTCCTCGATCGAGTAGATGTCGTGGTGCGGCGGCGGGGACACCAGGGACACCCCGGGCGTGGAGTGCCGCGTGGAGGCGACCCACGGGTACACCTTGGTGCCCATCAACTGGCCACCCTCGCCGGGCTTGGCCCCCTGGGCCATCTTGATCTGCAGGTCATCCGCGGTGGCCAGGTACAGGCTGGTCACGCCGAAGCGGCCCGAGGCGATCTGCTTGATCGCCGAGCGGCGTTCCGGGTCGAGCAGGCGCTCGGGGTCCTCTCCGCCCTCACCGGTGTTGGACTTCCCGCCCAGGCGGTTCATGGCGATCGCGAGCGTCTCGTGGGCCTCCTGGGAGATCGAGCCGTAGCTCATCGCGCCGGTGGAGAACCGCTTGACGATCGAGGAGACCGGTTCGACCTCCTCGATCGGCACCGGCTCGCGCACCCCGGTCTTCAGGGCCAGCAGGCCGCGCAGGGTCATCAGGTCCTGGGACTGCTCGTCCACCCGCCGGGTGTAGTCCTTGAAGATGTCGTACTGCCGCGTGCGGGTGGCGTGCTGCAGCCGGAACACCGTCTCCGGGTTGAACAGGTGCGGCGGCCCGTCCCGGCGCCACTGGTACTCCCCGCCGGTCTCCAGCTCGCGGTACGGGTCGATGTCGTTGCCGTCCGGCGGGTACGCCGCCCAGTGGCGCTGCTGGTTCTCGGCGGCGATGACCTCCAGTCCGACCCCGCCCATCGGGGTGTGGGTGCCGGAGAAGTACCGGTCCACCAGGACCCGGGACAGGCCGATCGCCTCGAAGGTCTGCGCCCCGCAGTAGGAGGCCACCGTGGAGATGCCCATCTTGGACATGATCTTCTGCACGCCCTTGCCGAGCGCCTTGATCAGGTTGGCCACGGCCTGCTCGGCCGTGACGCCGGTGATCGCGCCGGTGCGCACGAGCTCCTCTGCGGACTCCATGGCCAGGTACGGGTTCACCGCCGAGGCGCCGTACCCGATGAGCACGGCCACGTGGTGCACCTCGCGCACGTCCCCGGCCTCCACGAGCAGCGAGGCCCGGGTGCGGTTGGCCGAGGCCAGCAGGTGGTGGTGGACCGCCGAGAGCAGCAGCAGCGAGGGGATCGGGGCCCACTGGGCGTTCGAGTCGCGATCGGAGAGGACGATGAACTGCACGCCCCGGTTCACGGCGGTGGAGACCTGCTCGCAGATCTCGGTGAGCCGGGCCTGCAGGCCGGCCGCGCCGTCGTCGACGCGGTAGAGCCCGCGCACCTTCAGGGCGACCTTGGCCCCGCGGCCGGCGGGGCCGCCGTCGGGCGTCTGCTCGCGCAGGTTGGCGATCTTGGCCAGCTGGTCGTTGTCGATCACCGGGAACTCGAGGTTCACGTGCCTGGTACGCACCTGCTCACCGGAGAGCAGGTTGCCGTCCGGGCCGATCGAGGTCCGCATCGAGGTCACCAGTTCCTCGCGGATCGCGTCCAGCGGCGGGTTGGTCACCTGGGCGAAGGACTGGGTGAAGTAGTCGAACAGCAACCGCGGGCGCTTCGAGAGCACGGCGATGGGGGTGTCCGTGCCCATGGCCCCCAGCGGCTCCGCGCCGTGGGCCGCCATCGGGCCGATCAGCACGCGCAGCTCCTCGGTCGTGTACCCGAAGGTGCGCTGGCGGTGCGCGACGGACTGGGACGAGTACCGCACGTGCTCGCGCTCGGGCAGGTCGGCCAGGTCCACGAGGTTCTCGGTGACCCACTGGCGCCAGGGGTTGGCCGCGGCCACCTCGGCCTTGATCTCGTCGTCCTCGATGATGCGGCCCTCGCCGGTGTCCACCAGGAACATCCGGCCCGGCGCCACCCGGCCCTTGCGGACCACCCGCTGCGGGGCCAGCGGCAGCACGCCGACCTCGGAGGCCAGCACGACCAGTCCGTCGTCGGTGACCCAGTAGCGGGAGGGGCGCAGGCCGTTGCGGTCCAGTACGGCGCCGACCTGGCGGCCGTCCGTGAAGGCGACCGCGGCCGGACCGTCCCAGGGCTCCATGAGCATGGAGTGGTACTGGTAGAACGCCCGGCGGTCCGGGTCCATCGAGCCGTGGTTCTCCCACGCCTCCGGGATCATCATCATGATGGCGTGGGTCAGCGGGCGCCCGCCGAGCATGAGCAGCTCGGCGACCTCGTCGAAGGACTGCGAGTCCGAGGCCCCCGGCGTGCAGATCGGGTACAGGCGCTCGGGGTCCTCGCCCAGCACGGTGGAGTCCAGCAGGGACTGCCGGGCACGCATCCAGTTCCGGTTGCCCTTGACCGTGTTGATCTCCCCGTTGTGGGCGATCGTGCGGAAGGGCTGGGCCAGCGGCCAGGACGGGAAGGTGTTGGTCGAGAACCGCGAGTGCACGATCCCCAGGGTGGTCTTGAACCGGGGATCGGACAGGTCCGGGTAGAACGGCTGCAGCTGCGCCGTGGAGAGCATGCCCTTGTAGACGATGGTCTTCGAGGACAGGGACGGGAAGTACACGCCCAGGTGGTTCTGGGCCCGCTTGCGCAGGCGCCAGGCCCGCACGTCGAGGGAGTCGGTGTCTTCGTCCGTGGCGGCCAGGAACAGCTGCTCGAACCGGGGCATCACCGACCGGGCCGAGATGCCGATGACGGACTCGTCCACCGGCACTGGGCGCCAGCCCAGCACGCGCAGGCCCTCGTCCGCAGCCAGGTCCTCGAGGCCGGCCACGGCCTCCCGGTACCCGGTGCCGTCCTGGGGCAGGTAGGCGGTGCCGACCGCGTACCTGCCGGCGGCCGGCAGCTCGAAGCCCGCCTCGGCCCGCAGGAACTCGTCCGGGACCTGCAGCAGCAAGCCGGCGCCGTCCCCGGTCCCGTCGTCGCCGCCGACGCCGCCGCGGTGCTCGAGGTTGCGCAGGGCGACGAGCGCCTGCTCGACGATGTCGTGCCCAGGGGTGCCGCGCAGGGTGGCGATGACGGCCAGCCCGCAGTTCTCCGTCTCCGTGTCCGGACGGTAGAGGCCCTGCTCGGGCGGGATCGCGGAGAACCGGTTGAAGGGGTTCTTCGGGTCCCGGGCCAGCGCCTCGGCGGCGTCGTCCCGGGGCAGGATCTCGTCCTCACCGCGGCGTGGCTCGCGGTGCTCGTCCTGGGCGGTATGGCGTGACGACATACGGCTCCTTCCGGTGTGCCGAGCGGTGCTCGGTGGGGTGGAAGGGGACGTCGTTGGCCCCGGTGTCGGCTCAGGCCCGCCGGAGATCGTCCGCGGTGCCCGTCGCCGGTGCAGTGGGGACCATCTTACCGAGGGTGGGAGGCCTCACGCCCCGTTTCGGGGCGGAATCCGCTCATTTCGTGTTTCGGCCACGTTAACTTTGTGACCGCCGGATGTCGGGCCTGTTTCCGGCCCGGTACCGTCCTCGCCCGCTCCCCCGACGGCGCCGTCGACAGGACCGTCGACACCACCCTCTACGTCAGCCTCCACGTCAGCCTCCGGTTCGCGGCCGGGCAGCCAGACGGAATCCGCCGCGGCCCGCGCCTCGGCGGTCCGCGGACGCGTGAGGACCAGCCCGATGAGGAACGCGACCGCGACCACGAACAGCAGCAGCGAGGTCCACACGTTCAGCCGCTGCGTGACACCGAACAGGGTGATCATCTCCGCGTCGTCGATGCGCAGCGTCTCGATCCAGGTGCGCCCGGCGGTGTACCAGGCCACGTACGCCCAGGTCATCATGCCCCGGCGCAGCCGCAGCCGCCGGTCGATCAGCAGCAGCAGGGCCACGCCGGCCAGGTTCCACACCATCTCGTAGAGGAACGTGGGGTGGAAGAGCGTGCCGTCCAGCGTCCCGGCGGGCCAGTTGGGGTGGTCGGCGTCCACCTGCAGTCCCCACGGCAGGGTGGTGGGACCGCCGAACAGCTCCTGGTTGAAGTAGTTGCCCAGCCGGCCGATGGCCTGGCCCAGCAGCACGCCGGGGGCCACGACGTCGGCGTACGCCGAGAGCCTCAGCCCGTAGCGGCGGCACGCGATCCAGGCGCCCACGGCCCCCAGGGCCACGGCGCCCCAGATCCCGAGTCCGCCCTCCCAGACCCGCCAGATCCGGGTCAGGTCCCCGGTCCCGTCGAAGCCCGGGCCGAAGTAGGCGTCCGGCGAGGAGAACACGTGGTAGAGGCGGGCACCGACCAGGCCGAAGACGATCGCCCAGACGGACACGTCCAGGATCCGGCCCTCGGGACCGCCCCGGGCCTGCCAGCGCCGCGAGCCCAGCCAGAGGGCGGCGACCATGCCGGCGATGATGCACAGGGCGTAGGCCCGGATGGACACCGGCCCCAGGTCGAATCCGCTCCAGTCCGGGGCGGGGATGGCCCCGGTGACCAGCACCGCGCTCACGCGCCGGTCCCGTCCTTCAGCGCACCGGTGGCCAGTTCCGCCGTCAGGGTCCCGACGGCGTCCGGGCCGCCGTCGCGCAGCGCCGTCACGAGGGCGGTGCCGACGATCGCGCCGTCCGCGTAGCGTCCGATCTCCCGGATGTGCTCGGGCCGGGAGATGCCCAGGCCGACCGCCACCCGGGGCGCCCCGGCGGCGTGCGCCCGGGCCACGACCTGTTCGGCGGCCGTGGAGACCTCCGAGCGGGCGCCGGTGACGCCCATGACGGAGACGCCGTAGACGAAGCCGCGGCTGGACTCGACGACGAGCCGGACCCGATCGTCAGTGGAACTGGGCGCGGTGAGGAACACCCGGTCCAGGCCGTAGCGGTCTGAGGCCTCGAACCACTCACCGGCCTCCTCCGGCACGAGGTCCGGGGTGATGATGCCGGCTCCTCCGGCCTCCGCGAGGCGGCGGGCGAAGGTCTCCACGCCCATGCGGTCCACGATGTTCCAGTAGGTCATCACGAGCACGACCGCGTCGGTGCGCTCGGAGACGGCCTTGACGATGTCGAACACCGAGTCGACCCGGAAGCCCTCGGCCAGCACCTGGCTGGTGGCGGCCTGGATCACCGGTCCGTCCATCACGGGGTCCGAGTAGGGGATCCCGATCTCAATCACGTCGGCGCCGTTGTTGCCCAGGGCCACGGCGGCCTCGATCGACTCCTCGACCGTGGGGTAGCCCGCGGGCAGGTAGCCGATCAGGGCGGTCCGTCCGGCGGCGCGGGCGGACTCGATGGCCTCGGAGGTCCGTGAACGGACGGTCTTGGCGGTCTCGGGCATCAGGCCTGCGCTCCTTCCGGCCGGGCCGCGACGGCCTCGGCGTCCCCTCCGGCGGGGGTCTCGGTGTCCGGCAGCATGCCGAAGTACTTCGCGGCGGTGGCCACGTCCTTGTCGCCGCGCCCGGAGAGGTTGACGATGATGATCTTCTGCTCGTCCGCGGGGGTCTGCGGACCCACCAGGCCCTCGTCCGCCCATCGGCGGGCCAGGCGCAACGCCCCGGCCAGCGCGTGCGAGGACTCGATGGCCGGCACGATCCCCTCGGTGCGGCACAGGCGCTGGAACGCGTCCATGCACTCGGTGTCCGTCACGGGCTCGTAGGTGGCCCGCCCGGTGTCGTTCAGCCAGGCGTGCTCGGGGCCCACCGCCGGGTAGTCCAGGCCCGCGGAGATGGAGTGCGAGTCCACGGTCTGGCCGTCCTCGTCCTGCATCAGGTAGGTGCGGGCCCCGTGCAGCACGCCGGTGCGTCCGAGGTTGATGGAGGCGGCGTGGCGGCCGCTCTCCAGGCCCTCGCCACCGGCCTCGAGGCCGTACAGTTCCACACCCTCGTCGTCCAGGAAGCCGTGGAAGATCCCCATGGCGTTGGACCCGCCGCCCACGCAGGCGCAGACCGCGTCCGGCAGGCGGCCGGCCTGGGCCAGGACCTGCTCGCGGGCCTCCTCGCCGATGACGGAGTGGAAGTAGCGGACCATGGCCGGGAACGGCGCGGGACCGGTGACGGTGCCCAGCAGGTAGTGCGTGGTGTCCACCGAGGCGACCCAGTCGCGCAGCGCGTCGTTGATGGCGTCCTTCAGGGTCCGGGCCCCGGTGGTGACGGCCACCACCTCGGCGCCGAGCATCTCCATCCGGGCCACGTTGAGGGCCTGGCGCTGGGTGTCCACCTCGCCCATGTACACGGTGCACTCCATGCCGAACAGCGCGGCCGCGGTGGCGGTGGCCACGCCGTGCTGGCCGGCGCCGGTCTCCGCGATCAGTCGCGTCTTGCCCATGCGCTGGGCGAGCAGGGCCTGGCCGATCACGTTGTTGATCTTGTGCGAGCCGGTGTGGTTGAGGTCCTCGCGCTTGAGGAAGATCCGCACCCCCGGGGTGTCCGCCGCGAACCGCGGCACCTCGGTGAGCAGGGAGGGCCGGTTCACGTAGTTCGTGAACAGCTCCTGCAGCTGGGCGGTGAACGCGGGGTCCTGCTTCGCCTCGGTGAAGGTGCGGTCGACCTCCTCGAGGGCCGCGATCAGGGATTCGGGCATCCAGCGTCCGCCGTACGGGCCGAAGTACGGCCCGGGCTGGTTCTGGTAGCTGCCGGTGTGCTCAATCATCTCTCGGTCCAGTCCGTTGTGTGCCTGTGCGGGGGTGCTCTGCGGGGCTGCCGTCCCCGGCCGGTGGGGTCAGCGCGTGCGGGCGGCCACGGAGGCGGCGCGGAAGTCCCGGATCGCCTGCGAGGGGTCCCCGTGCTTGACGAGGGCCTCGCCGACGAGGACGGCGTCGGCACCGTCCTGGGCGTACCCGGCCACCTGTTCGGGTCCCTGCACCCCGGACTCCGCCACCCGCACCACACCCTCGGGCAGGAGCGGGGCGAGGTTGCGGTAGTTGTCCGGGTCGACCTCCAGGGTCTTGAGGTTGCGAACGTTCACGCCCACGATCCGCGCGTCCACGGCCACCGCCCGTTCCAGCTCCTCGGGGGTGTGCGCCTCCACGAGGGCGTTCATGCCCAGCTCGTGGGTCAGCGCCAGCAGCCCGGCGAGCTCGGCGTCGTCCAGCGCGGCCACGATCAGCAGCACGAGGTCCGCGCCGTGGGCCCGGGCCTCGTACACCATGTACTCGTCGACCGTGAAGTCCTTGCGCAGCACCGGCACGTCCACGGCGGCGCGGACGGCGTCGAGGTCGGCCAGGGAGCCGCCGAAGCGGTGCTGCTCGGTCAGCACGGAGATCGCGGCGGCGCCGCCGTCCGCATAGCGGGCGGCCAGCTCGGCCGGCGAGGCGATCTCGGCCAGGGCCCCCTTGGAGGGGCTGGAGCGCTTCACCTCGGAAATGATCCGGATCCCGCCGGCGTCCGCCCGCCCACCGGCCAGGGCGGCGTGGGCGTCCCGTGCCGGCCGCGTGCGCACGGCCTCCTCCGCCCGCCGGCGCATCTCGGCCAGGGGCACGTCCCGGCGGCGGACCTCCAGGTCCTGGCGGACCCCGACGATGATCTCGTCGAGAACCGTCGCCATCAGTGCCGCGCGGTCTTGGCGTGGCCCTTGGTGCCCATGCCGGCCTTGCTCATGACGAACCCGGCCACCAGGCCGGCCACCCCGGCCACGATGCCGGCGATGGTGAAGAACAGCAGGTCCCCGAGCATGCCGATGGACACCAGCACGGCACCGAGCAGGACCAGCAGGACGAGGGTCCAGGCGGCCGGCGAGTTGCCGTGGCCCAGGGGCTCGGCGTGCGTCGGGTCGTTCAGGACGAGGTCGTCGTCAGTGGTGTGGCGAGTGGTGGTCATGGACCGTACCTTTCATGCGGCAGCTGATCGGGTCTGGGGTTCATTCTGCCACGGAACGCGCGGGCGTCCGCGAAGGTCACGGCAGGTCTCGGCGGCACCCCGCCGGGCGGTCCCGCCCGGCTCAGGTGGGGTCCTCGCCTCGGGTCAACTCGTCCCACGCGTCGATCTCGTCGACCGGTCCGGAACCGGGCGTCTCCGGGGCACCCACGGCGCCGGAGGCACCCGTACCGGCGGCCCCGGCGGCGGCGCGCCGGTCGTAGCGGCGGTTCTCCCGCCAGCCGCGGCCGGCGACCAGCACGACGACGCCGCAGGCCGCCAACAGCACGCCGGCGGCCAGGGTCACCCACGGCCAAGCGGTCACCGCGTAGGACGCGGCCTCTGCGGTGGTGCCGGTCGCGGCGGACACCTGGGATCGG
>DATBUG010000093.1:0-13080 GCA_036516315.1 Citricoccus sp. | reverse complement strand
CGGGAAGTACCGGGACGGGCCGTCATGGTGGCGCCAGCACACCCGGCCCCCGGTGTCGCCGTGCAGCTCGCACTGGATCCTTGACCGCGCAACCCGGTGCACGTCATCCAGCACGGGCCCGGGATCAGCGCCACGCACGTCGGCACGACGGGCAGCCACCGGGACGAGTCCGACGTCCTGTGGCTCGACGCAGCGGCCACCGAACCGTCCTGAACCGCCGGTCCGGCCACCCCCTCCGACGCGGCTGCGTTCCGCTCAGCCCCGGGCCCGCCGTCGCCGGCGCCTGGCGGTGCGCACCACCACGGCCACGCCGACCAGCACGAGGGCCACGGTGGCGGCGAAGACGTACCCGGCCTCGGGTGAGATCCCGTCGATGAACGCGCCGGAGGCCGGGGCCCCGAGCGCGGCGCCCGCCGTCATGGCCGAGCCGTAGTAGCCCATCGCCTCGCCCCGCCGGTCCTCGGACACCACGTTGGTCATCAGGGCGGAGGCCGAGGCGAGGGTCGGCGCGGTGAACAGCCCGCCGACGAAGGAGACGACGGCCAGGGCCCATACGCCGTCCACCAGCGCCATCGGCAGCGTCCCCACCGAGAACAGCGCCAGCAACAGCAGGGGCGAGACCCGCCGGCCGAGCGCGCCGTAGAGGATGCCGCCCACCGCCGAGGCCCCGCACCAGAAGGCGATCACGACGCCGGCCTGGGCCGCCTGGCCCGAGCGCTCCAGCTCCGCGACGATCGCCACCTCGGTGCCGGACATCAGGATCCCGGCCGCCAGGGAGACCACCAGCACGGCGAGCGCGGTGCCGCTCAGCCAGCGGAAGGACTCCCGCAACCGGGCCGCGGGCCCGGAACGGCCGGCGTCGGGCCGGTGGTGTTCGGCCCGGATCACGGGGATGGCCCCCGTGGAGACCTCCGTGGCGGTCAGGTCCAGGTGCGCCGGGGCGCCGTGCACGGCACCGTCCACGGCGCGCTGCAGGTCCTCCTCGGCCGTGTACTCCCGCGCCGTGCCGGCCCCGGGGAGCTGCGAGGACCGGGTGGGCGGGTCGAACCACATCAGGTACAGCCCGGCCAGGGCGGCGGACCAGCCGACGATCGCCAGTCCCCACGCGCTGGACCACGCCGTGGCCACCACGGCGCCCAGGGCCGGGCCAATCATGAAGATCGTCTCGGTGATGATCGAGTCCAGGGCGAACGCGGTCTCGCGCCGGGCGCCGTGGGTCAGCACACCGATCGACTGGCGCACCACGGAGAACACCGGCAGGGCGAACAGCCCGCCCAGGAACGACCCGACGAGCAGCCAGTGGAAGGGCAGGAACGGCACGGCGGTCCAGATCAGGCCCAGCACGGCGACCGAGGGGATGAGGGTGCGGCGCAGCCCGAGCCGGTCCACCAGCCGGCCACGCCACGGGGACCCCACGGCCATGCCCAGCGTCATGGCGGCCACCGCCAGGCCCGCGGCGCCGTAGCCCTGGCCCATCGTGACGGCCACGTGCAGGGTCAGAATGATCCCGGTGGCCGCGTTGGGGAACCGGGCCACGAAGCCGACCCCCAGCACGCGCCGGACGCGCTGGTCCCGCAACAGGTGTCCGTAGGCGGCGAAGTTCACTCCAGCATGCTATCCCCGGGCCACCGGGAACGCGCAGGTCAGTCGCTGCGCCGGCGGCTGGCCTTGGCCCGGATCAGATCCAAGGCGATCACGCTGCCGATCACGGCGAAGCGCACCAGTTCCGGCATGGCCGGGTCCAGGCTCACGGCGTAGCGGCTGCGACCGAGCAGCGCCCGGCCCAGCCCGGCCCACCGACGCCCGACCTCGGCCACGGTGTGACCGCCGGCGAGCAGCCGGTAGGAGTGACCGATCAGGTCCCCCTCCAGCCGCAGCTCGGTGCCGTCCACCACGGAGACGAGCACCGAGGTGGCGAAGAAGGTCCTGCGCTGGACGAGCTCGGCGAGGGGCGCCCCGTCCGGTGCGGTCACCCGGTAGCGGTCCCGGCCGAAGGTCATCGGGTCGTGGACCTGGAACAGCACCCTGCCGGAGGGGTCGGCCACCTCGAAGCGCCGGCTGCCGGCGACGAAGCGCGAGGCGGCGGACCCGGTGGTGTGGATGGTGGCCACCGCCCGGCCCCCGGCGTCCTCGATCGCGAAGTCGTTGGAGAGGAATCCGCTCACCTGCTGGAGGGACAGCTCGTTCTGGCTGGTCAGGGACGGTGCGGGCCCGTGGTCGCTCATGGCACCAGTCTGCCGCGCCACCGGTGCGTGCACCCAGCGGACCGGCCGGTGGCACGCGCGCCCTGACGGATCACCCGGCGGTGCGGGATGCTGGGAATACTTCGCCACGCTGCCCGGTTGAACCGGTTGATTCAAATTTCAACAACACCCCAGGAGCACCCCATGCAGTTCGGCGTCTTCACCATCGGCGACATCACCCCCGACCCCACCACGGGCACCGCACCCACGGAGCACCAGCGGATCAAGGACACCGTGCGGATCGCCCGGCACGCCGAACAGGCGGGCTTCGACGTCTTCGCCACCGGCCAGCACCACAACCCGCCCTTCGTGGCCCCCGGCAACCCGCCCACGCTGCTGGCCTTCCTGGCCGCGCAGACCGAGCGGCTGATCCTGTCCACAGCCACTACCCTGATCACCACGATGGACCCGGTGCGCCTGGCCGAGGACTACTCCTACCTGCAGCACCTGGCCGACGGCCGCGTGGACCTGACGATGGGCCGGGGCAACACCGGCCCGGTGTACCCGTGGTTCGGCAAGGACATCCGCCAGGGCATCCCGCTGGCCGTGGAGAACTACCACCTGCTCCACCGGCTGTGGCACGAGCAGTCCATCGACTGGCAGGGCCGCTTCCGCACCCCGCTGCAGGACTTCACCCTCACCCCCCAGCCGCTCGACGGCGTCGCGCCCTTCGTCTGGCACGGCTCGATCCGCTCCGCGGAGATCGCTGAGCAGGCCGCCTACTACGGTGACGGCTTCTTCCACAACAACATCTTCTGGAACAAGGAGCACGTCATCCAGATGGTGGAGCTCTACCGCCGGCGCTACGAGTACTACGGCCACGGCAAGGCGCACCAGGCCTACGTGGCCCTGGGGGGCCAGGCGTTCATGCGCAAGAACTCCCAGGACGCCGTGCGCGAGTTCCGCCCCTACTTCGACAACGCGCCCGTCTACGGCCACGGTCCGTCCCTGGAGCAGTTCTCCCGGATGACGCCGCTGACCGTCGGATCCCCGCAGCAGGTCATCGAGCGCACCCTGTCCTTCCGGGACTGGGTGGGTGACTACCAGCGCCAGATGTTCCTCATCGACCACGCCGGCCTGCCCACGGACGTGGTGCTGGAGCAGATCGACCTCTTCGGCGAGGAGGTGCTGCCGGTGCTGCGCAAGGAGTTCGCCGCGCTCAAGCCCGCCGACGTCCCGGAGGCCCCCACCCACGAGTTCCTGGTGGCGCGCCACGAGCGGGGTGAGGACCCCGTCCCCGGTGGCGCCGAGGGATCGCAGGCCTGGGCCGACGCCCAGGAGCGCGCCGCCAAGGCCGACGCCGCAGCACCGAAGGGAGCCTGAGCCATGGACGAGATCCCGGAGGTCGGTGCCCCGGAGGGCTTCGGCGCCCCCGAGTCCACCGACCCGTTCACCCCGCAGGCCCGGCACCTGGTGGTGGTCTCCGGCGGGCTGGGCGATCCCTCGTCCTCCCGCCAGCTGGCCGACCGACTGGCGGCCGCCGCCGCGGACACCCTCTCGGCCGAGGGGATCGTCCCCGAGGTGCACACCGTGGAGCTGCGGCTGCTGGCCAAGGACATCGCCGAGGCCATGGTCAACCCCTCCCGCTCCGAGGCCCTGCAGGCCGCCCTGGACGAGGTGGGCCAGGCCGACGGGATCGTGGCCGTCTCCCCCACCTTCAAGGCCAGCTACTCGGGACTGTTCAAGTCCTTCTGGGACCTGGTCGAGGACGGGGCGCTCCGCGACGTCCCGGTGCTGCTCGGCGCCACCGGCGGCACCCCGCGGCACTCGCTGATGATCGACACCGCGATGCGTCCGCTGTTCAGCTACCTGCGCGCCAAAGTCCTCTCCTCCGGCGTTTTCGCCGCCTCGGACGACTGGGGCGAGGTCGAGGGCGGCCAAGCCTCCGCCCGCACCACCCCGCTGCAGGAGCGCATCGCCGCGGCGGGGGCGGACCTGGCCTCGGTGGTCGGACGGCTGCCGGCCCGGCCGCGCCGGGCCTCCGGCACACCCCAGCCCCTGGAGGTGATCCCCTTTGACCAGCTCCTCCGCGGAGAATGAGACCACACGCAACGGCACCACCGCCTGGTCCCGCAGCGCGGGGCCGGAGCGGCACCCGCCGGACGCCGCCGGACAGGCGTGGCGGGCCTACTTCGAGGCGACGGCGCTGCTGCAGGACCGCCTCGAGCGGTCCCTGAAGTCCGGGACCGGCCTGCACCTGGCGGACTACAACCTGCTGCTGCTGCTCTCCGAGGCCCCCGGTGGGCACCTGCGGATGGGCGAGCTGGCCAGCCTCATGGTCTTCTCACCCTCCCGGGTGACCTACCAGGTCAAGACGCTGGAGAAGCGCGGGCTCGTGGAGCGCCGGGCGTGCGCCGAGGACGGCCGGGGCCAGGAGGCCGTGATCACCGACGCCGGCCGGCGGCTGTTCCGCAAGGCCGCCGCCCTGCACGCCCGCGAGGTGAAGGAGGTCTTCCTGGACCGGCTGGACGAGGCGGAGACCGCGACCCTGTTGCGCGTGTTCTCCCGGCTGGGCCGGACCCTCGAGGACGACGAGGGCGGGCCGGCTACCGCCCGACGGTGATCTCCACCGAGTCGGCCCGTTCGGCCAGCGCAGTGACTTCGCCGAGCACCTGCTGCAGGGTGGCGGCCATCAGCCGCAGCGCGGCCTCATCGCCCGAGGCGGTGAGGGAGGGCTCCGGGTAGGCCACCAGGCGCAGCTCCGGTCCCGAGCCCCCGCCGGGCAGCACGGCCCCGGAGGCGGTCCGGGAGGCGACGCCGGCCCCGGGCGCCAGCGCGATCCGCTCGAGCCCGGGGACGAGGTCCACCACCGTGGCCAAGGCCTCGGCCAGCTCGGTGTCCTGGTAGGACGGGATCCAGGGCCGCTGCTGGGCCAGGGCCCACACGGCGGGGCGGCGCACCACGAAGGTCCGGTCCGCGGCCGGGTCCACCACCACGAGCTCGGCGCCCTCGTCCACCGCGGACAGGCAGGCCCGGGGCATCCAGGTCGCCACCGGGCGGGCCCGGGGGTGCCACGCGGTCAGCGCCGGGACGTTGGTGAACACGGGTAGGGCCGCCCGGCCGTCCGGGGCCTGGAGCGTCACCAGCGCGACGTCGGCCTCCTTGTCTCCCTGCGGCCCGTGCCCGTGTCCGTCGTGCTCGGCCACTGTCGGCAGCACGGCGGCGAACACGCGCATCCGGGACAGGGTGTCCACGACCTCGGCCTCGCCGGACTGTCCCGCGGCCAGGCGGTCGAGGACCGGGGCCCAGGCCGGGTCCGCGGTGCCGTCGTCGGTGTCGAAGGCGTGCAGCGGGTTGGCGGAGCCGTCGACCCCGGGACCACTGAGGTCGCGGCCCTCCCAGGCAACACCGGCGGAGTCGGCCGGCCGGCCGGTGTCGTCGCGCTGCTGGCGCTCCAGGTTCCGCTGGATGGCCGCCTGGATGTGCCCGGGCAGGTGCCGGTCGCCGTCGTGCGCCGTCACTGGGCGGGCGCCTGCTTCACGGCGTCGTCCACGCTCACGCCCCGGGCCACCAGCAGGGCCTGCTCCAGGGTGAAACGGCCGGCGTACAGGGCCTTGCCCATGATCGCGCCCTCGACGCCCTGGCCGACCATCGCGTACAGGGCGGCGACGTCCTCCAGGGAGGAGATGCCGCCGGAGGCGACCACGGGCTTGTCGGTCTTGGCACACACCTGGGCCAGCAACTCGGTGTTCGGGCCCTTGAGCGTACCGTCCTTGGTCACGTCCGTGACCACGTAGCGGGCGCAGCCGGCCTGCTCGAGGCGGTCCAGCACCTCCCAGAGGTCACCGCCCTCCTTAGTCCAACCGCGCGCCGCGAGCACGGTGCCGCGCACGTCGAGGCCGACGGCGACCTGCTCGCCGAAGCGCTCGATGACCCGGGCGGTCCACTCGGGGTCCTCCAGGGCAGCGGTTCCGAGGTTCACGCGGGTGGCGCCCATCGCCAGGGCGTTCTCCAGCGAGGCGTCGTCCCGGATGCCGCCGGAGAGTTCGACCTTCACGCCGAGCTCGTCCACCACACGGGACATCACGTCCCGGTTGTCGCCGCGGCCGAAGGCGGCGTCCAGGTCCACCAGGTGGATCCACTCGGCGCCGGCCTGCTGCCAGGCCAGGGCGGCCTCGAGCGGGTCGCCGTAGGAGGTCGCGGAACCGGCCTCGCCCTGGACGAGGCGCACCGCCTGGCCGTCCTGGACGTCGACGGCGGGCAGCAGCTCCAGTGCCGGGGCGGTCTGCGGGGTCTGGGTCATGGGAGATCCTCTCGGGTCGCGTGACGGGCCGTGAGGGTCAACGGCCGTGGGTCTACGGGGTTCAGGCGGTGACGAAGCCGGCAATGATGGCCAGGACGGCGCACACCACGAAGCCGATCTGCAGCCAGAGGGGCGCCTGCTGACGGCGCAGCGACCAGGCGCCGCCGATCAGCAGTCCGCCCAGGGCGATCAGCAGGGTGGACCAGAAGGGCATCAGAGGGTGCCCAGCCAGTTGGAGAGCAGCTGCATGCCCGCGTCCCCGGACTTCTCCGGGTGGAACTGGGTGGCGGCCAGCGGGCCGTTCTCGACGGCGGCGATGAAGTCCCCGCCGTGGTGGGCCCAGGTCACCTTCGGCGGGGCCATCGCCTGGTGCCCCTGCTCGAAGGTCCAGTCCAGCACGCCGTAGGAGTGCACGAAGTAGAACCGCTCGTCCTCGATGCCACGGAACAACTCCGAGCCCTCGGGGGCACGCACCGTGTTCCAGCCCATGTGCGGGACGATGTCCGCCGGCAGCGCCTCGACCACGCCGGGCCACTCGGCCATCCCGGCCGTGCGCACGCCGTGCTCCACACCGGCCTCGAAGAGGATCTGGTGCCCCACGCAGATGCCGAGCACGGGCCGGCCCCCGGCCACGCGCCGGCCGATCCAGCGGGTCGCGCCCAGGCCCTGGAGCGCTTCCATGACGGACTGGAACGCGCCCACGCCGGGCACCACCAGGCCGTCGGCGTTCAGCACCGCGTCGGCATCCGCCGTCAGCTGGGCGTCGGCCCCCGCGCGCTGCAGCGCGCGCACGGCGGAGTGGGTGTTGCCGGAGCCGTAGTCCAGGACGGCGACGGTGGGACGGGCAGCCATCACAGGGCCCCCTTCGTGGAGGGCACCCCGGTCACGCGGGGGTCGTCCTCGACGGCCGCGCGCAGGGCGCGGGCGAAGGCCTTGAACTGTGCCTCGACGATGTGGTGCGGGTCCCGGCCGCGCACCAGGTCCATGTGCAGGCAGATCGAGGCGTGGTAGGTGATCGACTCGAACACGTGCCGGGTCATGGACCCCGTGAAGTGCCCGCCGATCAGGTGGTACTGCTGCCCCTCGGGCTCACCCTCGTGCACCAGGTACGGGCGCCCGGAGACGTCGACGACGGCACGGGCCAGGGCCTCGTCCAGCGGCACGGAGGCCTCGCCGAAGCGGCGGATGCCCTTCTTGTCCCCGAGGGCGGTCCGGAGCACCTCGCCGAGGGTGATCGCCACGTCCTCCACGGTGTGGTGCACGTCGATGTGGGTGTCCCCGGTGGCGCGCACCGTCAGGTCAATCTGAGAGTGCTTGGACAGCGCCGTGAGCATGTGGTCGTAGAACGGCACGGAGGTGGAGATCTCCGAGGTGCCGGTCCCGTCCAGGTCCATCTCGACGTACACGTCGGACTCCGAGGTGGTGCGCTGCATCCGCGCCTTCCGGCCGGAGATCAGCTCTGCGCCCATGCTCTGTCAGCTCCTTGCTGTCGTGGGGATCCGGTCATCCAGTCTACCGGGCCGGTCACCGGCCGGGCGCCGCGGCGGGGGCCTGCGCCAGCACCTCGCGCAGGGCCTCGAGGAACGCCGTGGTCTCCGCCTCGGTGCCGGCGGTGACCCGCAGGTGGTGCGGGATGCCGACGTCGCGCACCAGCACGCCGCGCTCCAGCAGCCCCTGCCAGACGGCGTGGGAGTCCTCTAGGCCGCCGAAGAACACGAAGTTGGAGTCCGAGACGGCCGGTTCCAGGCCCAGCCGCCGCAGCCCGTCCACGATCCGGTCCCGCTGGGCCTTGATGTCCTCGACGTTCTCCAGCAGCACGTCCACGTGCTGCAGCGCGGCGTTGGCCGTGGCCTGGGAGACGGCAGAGAGGTGATAGGGCAGCCGCACCAGGCGCAGGGCGTCCGTGACCTCCGGGGCCGCCGCCAGGTACCCCAGGCGGGCGCCGGCCAGCGCGAACGCCTTGGACATGGTCCGGGACACCACCAGGCGCGGGCGGCCCGGCAGCAGGGACAGCGCGGAGCGCGTCCCGGCCAGCGCGAACTCGGCGTAGGCCTCGTCCACGACCACCATGGCCTGGAACGGCTCGGCGGCCTCGTAGACGGCCTCGACGACGTCCAGGCCCAGGGCGGTGCCCGTCGGATTGTTCGGGGAGCACAGCAGCACCACGTTCGGCCGGTGCTGGGCCACCTGCTCGGCGGCGGACTGCGCACTCAGGGAGAAGTGCTCGCCACGCTCCCCCGCGATGTACCGGGTGTCCGTCCCGGCGGCCAGCAGCGGGTACATCGAGTAGGTGGGCGGGAAGCTCATCACGGTGCGCCCGGGACCGCCGAAGGCCTGCAGCAGCTGCTGGAGGATCTCGTTGGAGCCATTGGCAGCCCAGAGGTTGGAGGCCTGCAGCCCGTGCCCGAGGTACTCGGCCAGGCGCCGGCGCAGTTCGGTGAACTCGCGGTCCGGGTAGCGGTTGAGCGTCGCGGCGGCCTGCGCCACGGACTCCCCGATGGCCTGAACGACCTCGTCCGGCACCGGATGGGTGTTCTCGTTGGTGTTCAGGGCCACAGTCACGTCCAGCTGCGGCGCGCCGTAGGGGCTCAGTCCCCGCAGGTTCTCCCGCAACGGCAGGGCGGCCAGGGCCTCCGGACTCGAGATCGCATCCTCATCACTCACCCGCAATAGCCTAGGCGCTCGGGCCCCGCGGCCCGTCCCGGTGACGCCCGAGGTCACGGAGGCCACCGGGGCGGCTCCGACCTCAGCCCGCGCGGGGGACGTAGAGGACCTGCCCGGGCTGCACGTCCGGCCCTGTGAGGTCGTTAAGCTCTCCAATGCGCAGGATCGTCTCGTTGCGCGGGGCATCCGGGGCCACGCGGCCCGCGACCGACCACAGGGTGTCCCCGTAGTCGATGGTGACGGTCTCAGCCGGGCCGGCGGCGGCCGGCTCCGGCGATGCGGCCGCGGGCGCCACGGCGTGCGCGCCGAGGAGGGCGGCGGCCACGGCAACCAGCCCGACCAGGGCGAGGCTCGGCAGCCCGAGGAACAGGAACCGCCCCCGGCGGTTCAGGTGGAATCCGGCAGGGCTGGCGGTGCGGGTGGTGACCGATGCTGCGGTGCTCATGCTCGTCTGCCTCTCCGCCCGGGGCCACCGGGCTGTTCGAACGTGTGTTCTATCCATGCGGACTCCTGTCTAGCACGGGTGTTCGAAACACGCCAAACAAAATTCGAACATATCTTTGAACGGGGCGGTATCCTCCGGTACCCTCAGAAGCACGGTGGAACCCCGTCGCCGCCCGTCATCGGGCGGCTCCGGGACATCACACCCGGCACCACGGACACGCTAAGAACGGATCTTCGAATGGCCTCCCGGAATCCCCGCCCCGCCCCGGACTCCCCGACCGCCGCCCGTCAGCTCACCGAGCGGCAGCGCGCCATCCTGGGGTCGATCCGCTCGGCCATCACCCAGCACGGGTATCCGCCGTCCATGCGGGAGATCGGTGACGCCGCGGGGCTCGCGTCCCTGTCCTCGGTGACCCACCAGCTCAGCCAGCTGGAGAAGTGGGGGTACATCCGCCGGGACCCGGGCCGGCCCCGCGCCATGGAGGTCCTGCTGGACGAGGACGGACAGCCCCTCGCGCCCGCCCCGGTGGACGCCGCCCCGGCCCCGGTGGCGACCCTGCATACCGGCGCCGTGGAAGGCGGTTCCGTGCCCGTGCCGCTCGTCGGGCGCATCGCCGCCGGTGGACCCATCCTGGCCGACCAGCAGGTCGAGGACGTGATGACCCTGCCCCGGCAGCTCACCGGCGAGGGCGAGCTGTTCATGCTCAAGGTCTCCGGCGACTCGATGGTGGACGCGGCGATCTGTGACGGCGACTGGGTGGTCGTGCGGCGGCAGAACGCCGCACAGAACGGGGACATCGTGGCCGCGCTGCTCGACGACGAGGCCACCGTGAAGACGTTCCGCCAGCGGGACGGCCACACGTGGCTGCTCCCCCAGAACTCCGCCTATGAGCCGATCCTCGGGGACGCGGCCACGGTCATGGGCAAGGTCGTCACGGTCCTGCGGGCCCTCTGATCCACAGGCCCCGATACCAGGACACCGCCATGAACCACCGTCCCTTCCCGCGAGGCGTCCGGGTGGCGGACGCCGAGCGCTTCGTCTACTCCACCGGGCGCCTGCTGGAGCGCCGGAGGCTGCACCTGCTCCTGCACGGCGGCGGTCCGGACGGTGTGCTGACCGCCCTGGGCGCCTACCGGAACCCGGACGGGGGCTTCGGCCACGGGCTGGAGCCGGACGTGCGCTCCCCGCTGAGCGAACCGCTGTCCACGCTGGCGGCCCTGGACCTGCTGGCCGCCTGGGGACTGGCCGACCACCCCTGGATGCGCGGCGGGCTGGAGTGGGCGGCCGCCGAGTCCGGGCTGGATGGGTCCCTGCCCTTCGTCACCGAACCGTCCCTGGCCTGGCCGCACGCGCCATGGGTCCAGCTGCTGCCGGGCGGATCCCACCTGACCTACGGCTACGCGGCC
The DNA here is from genome assembly GCA_036516315.1 of Citricoccus sp. Lineage (GTDB taxonomy): Bacteria > Actinomycetota > Actinomycetes > Actinomycetales > Micrococcaceae > Citricoccus. The sequence goes on along the minus strand of DATBUG010000093.1, from coordinate 2,079 downwards.
GCCGCCCTGCGCACCGGGTTCACCGGAGGCTGGACCGAGGCCGCCGTCGAGTGGTGCCGTTCCGGACTGTCGGACGGGCTGCCGGCCTACGCCGTGAAGTACGCCCTGCGGTTCCTCTCCGCCGTCGAGGAGACCGCTGCGGCCGCCGTGCCCGGGGCGGAGACCGTCCTGCGCGCCTGGCGGACGCGGCTGAACGCCCAGGGCGCGCTGCCCGTTGAGGGCGGCGCCGAGGGCGAACGCCTGTGCCCCTGGGACCTCGCGGTGGACCCCTGGGCGCTGACCGGGGGTGCCGGGGCTGCCGGCCCGGCCGCACGTCGGCTGTTTTCCGGCGCAGCGCTGCGGGCCGATCTCGAGCGGCTGACCGGGGACCAGCACCACGATGGCGGCTGGCAGGTGGACTGGCCGGCCTGGTGCCCGGGGCAGGGCCTGGACTGGCGGGGGATCCGCACGGTCGAGATGCTGCACCTGTTCTCCACGGCCGACCCCTCCTGAGCGCCTCGTCGGCCTCAGGGCCTCACCCTCAGGAGACGGGCCGTCAGGAGACGGCGTGCAGGCGCTCGAGCACTCCGCGCACGACGCCCGGATCGGTGGTCGGCCAGAACGCCGGCAGGGTCGACCGCAGGAACCCGCCGTAGCGCTCGGTGGCCAACCGGGGGTCGAGCACGGCGACCACGCCGCGGTCCGAGGCCGTCCGGATCAGCCGGCCGGCGCCCTGGGCCAGCCGCACGGCCGCGTGCGTGGCGGACACCGTCATGAACCCGTTGCCACCGTGCCGACTGACCTCCCGGGCCCGGGCCGTCCCCAGTGGGTCGTCCGGACGGGGGAACGGGATCCGGTCGATGACCACCAGGCGGCAGGCGTGGCCCGGGACGTCCACGCCCTGCCACAGGCTCATGGTGCCGAACAGGCAGGTGTCCGGTTCCGCGGCGAACTGGCGCACGAGTGCGGACAGGGTGGCGTCCCCCTGGCAGAGGATCGGCGGCGTGGCCCCCAGCCGGCCGCGCATCTCGGCGGCGGCGTCCTCGGCGGCCCGCTTGGAGGAGAACAGGCACAGGGCCCCGCCGCCGGAGGCCCGCAGCAGGGCCTCGAGCTCGTCGTAGGTCTCCGGGGAGGCGGTGCGCCCGGGCCGGGGCAGGTGCCGGGCCACGTAGAGCACGCCCTGGCGCGGATAATCGAAGGGACTGCCCACGTCCACTCCCGTCCAGCGCGGTGCACCCTCGCCCAGCAGGCCCAGGGACCCGGCCACCGGGTCGAAGGAGTCGCCCACGGTGAGCGTGGCCGAGGTCAGCACCGTCGTCGCCCGGCCGAACAGTCCCTCGCGCAACCGTCCGGCCACGGAGAGCGGGGCCACGCACAGCACCGGCGCGGCCGTCTCATCGCCCGGGACCCACCCGGTGCCCGGCTCGAACCGGCCCGGCCGGGACGCCCAGAGCACCTCGGGGTAGTCCACCTCCGGGACCGCGCCGAGCATCCGCTCGGCGACGTCGAGGACCTCCTGGAGGCGGGACCGGGCCATCTGGCGCCCGCCGTCGGTGTCCCCGGCGCCCCCGGGCGGCCCGGTTCCCTTGGAGTCGCTCAGCCCCTGGCGTGCCGCGTCGCGCACGGCCCGCAGCGCGCCCTGCTGGACCTCGTCCGGACCCCGTGGGAGCAGTCCGGTGGGCGCGGCGGCGAAGGCCGCGTCGAGCCCGGTGCCGGACTGGACCAGGTCGTCCACCGCGATCGAGGTGTGCTTGCGGGCCGAGGTGGCGGCCGCTTGCACGATGGCCCCGGACAGCTGGCCGGTCACGGCACCGGTGACGCGGTCCTGCAGTTCGTGGGCCTCGTCCACGATGACGGCCTCGAACTCCGGCAGCACGGCCAGTCCCTCGAAGGCGCTGATGGCGAGCATGGCGTGGTTGGTCACCACCACGTCCGCCTCGGCGGCGTCGGCGCGAGCCCGCTCGGAGAAGCACTCGGCGGCCAGCGGGCACCGCTGGGGACCGATGCAGTCCACGGCCGAGACCGAGACCTGCCGCCAGGCGCGGTCGCTGACGCCGGGGTCGAGGTCGTCGCGGTCTCCCGTCTCGGTCTCCTCGGCCC